>JACQHA010000160.1 GCA_016199255.1 Deinococcus sp. | reverse complement strand
CTGCTCCGCTCTGGCCAGCTCGGCGCGGTTATTGACTCCCAGGGCCTCCTGGGGGTCTTGAAGCACCACCGCCCGCACCTCCCGGCCCCCGGCGACAGAGCACTGCACCAGATCGGTGAGATAGATCTCCCCCTGGGCATTGGCCCGGCTCAGCTGGGTCAGCGCCTGGAACACTTCTGGGCCATACACTGCCGGCCCGGCATTCACTTCCCGGATGGCCTTCTGCTCTAGAGTGGCGTCACGCTCCTCGATGATGCCCACTACCTTTTCTTTATATTGCTTGTGGCGGAGCACCCGGCCCAGGCCACTGGGGTCATCTACCACGGCAGTGAGCAACACCGCCGCCACCCCAGGCTGGTAGGCAGTCAAGAGCTCCTGGAGCGTCTCGCCGCGCAGGAGCGGGGTATCGCCATACAGGCAGAGCACCGGGCCCCGGTGTCCCGCTAAAGCGCCGCCTGCCACCAGGAGAGCATGGCCCGTGCCCAGCTGGGGCTCTTGGAGCACAAACTCCACCCCGGCATCGGCATAGGCGGAGCGCACCTGGTCGGCACCATAGCCTACCACCAGCACTAGTCGCTCCGGGCCCAGGGCTCTAGCAGCACACAGCACATGCTCCAGCATGGGCCGCCCCGCCAGCTGGTGCAGGTGCTTGGGCACCTGGGTCTTCATCCTGGTGCTCTTGCCCGCCGCCAGGATGACTACCGCCAGATGACTCATGCCGGCGCCGGCTGGGGCGATGGCTGGGCGCTAGCTCGCCGGCTGATCAGCACCAGGGCGACAATGGCAATAATGATTAGCGGGATACTCACCCACTGGGTCAAGGTGACAAAACCCAGGCCAAAGGTCTCGTTGGTCCACTCCACCCAGTACAAGGGGTTCTGGCGGAACGGCTCCTCCAGCACCGAGCGCAGCACGCTGAACCACAGCACAAACGACCAGAATATATACCCCGCTGGCCGGTTCCGCAAATAGAGGCGGTACATGATCCAGAGCAGAATCAGCCCTATGATCATGCCATAGACCTGCGCCAGGTGCCGGGGCTGGGTGCCAAAGCGGGACATGGCGCGCTGCGGCCAGTCGTAAAGCCAGCCATACTGGGCCACCCGGCCAATGGTGTCCTGGCCGTTCATCAGATTCCCCAGGCGGGTGTAGACATAGATAATCGGCACCCCGATCACCAAGAGGTCGGCGTAGGCCAGCCAGGAGATCTTGGTCAGAGCACAGTAGGCCAACAAGACCAAGAAGCCGAAGATAAACGCTCCATGGAACGATAAGCCGCCTTCCCAGATGGCCACAATGGACTTTAAGTTGTTCTTGTAGTTGTTCCAGTTAGTGGCTACGTACACCAACCGGGCGCCAATCAGCGCACCCACCGCCAGATACACCACCATGTCAATCACCCGGTCCGGGTCCAGGCCCTTTCTCCTAGCCAGCCGGGCGCACAGCCAGGTGGCCAGCACCAGGCCAGTGGCGGTGAGGATGCCGTACCAGCGCACCTCCAAGGGCTGGAGGTTCCCTGGCAGGGGGATGCGGAATGCAATTGGGTTCACGTGTTGTCCTCCTCTAGCGCAAACGCTGAAGGATTATAGCGCGCAGGCAGCCACAGTCGTAAGATGGTGGGCAGTGAGCAGCGAGCGACGGCGCTCCCTGGTCATTGGGGTGGCCGGGGGCAGTGCCTCGGGCAAGACCACGGTGACCGAGCGGATCATTGCCGCCATTGGCCCCGGCGTGGCGGTCATGGAGCAGGATGCTTACTATAAGGATCAGTCTCACCTGCCCCTGAGCGAACGGGGCAAGACCAACTACGACCACCCGGCAGCGTTTGATAACGACCTCTTGATCAGCCACCTGGAGGCGCTCTTGGCCGGGGTACCCATTGAGAAGCCGGTGTACGACTTCACCCAGCACACCCGCTCCAGCGCCTGCACCACCGTACTGCCCCAGCCGGTGATTGTCCTGGAAGGTATCTTGATCCTGGACGAACCCCGGCTGCGGGAGCTCTTGGACATCAAGGTGTTTGTGGACGCCGACCCCGACGTGCGCTTCATCCGCCGGCTGCAGCGCGACATTGCCGAGCGCCAGCGCACCATGCCGTCGGTGATTGAGCAGTACCTGACCTACGTGCGGCCCATGCACCTGCAGTTCATTGAGCCCAGCCGCCGCTATGCGGACATTATTATCCCCGGCGGCGGGCGCAACGAAGTAGCCCTGGACCTGCTCATCACCAAAATCAGGAGCGAGCTATCCTGAACCTTTTGCGCCCCAAACTGTGCCTGGAAGGCTTAAGTGCCCTGACACCAGAGGTGCTGGTTGCCCATGGCCTTTTGGGCATTGTGCTGGACATAGACAATACCCTAACAGCTCACGGCCAGTACACACTTTCGCCCCAGGTAGCCGACTGGTTGGCGCGGCACCGCCAGGCAGGCACGCCGCTATTCATCCTCTCCAATGCCCCACCCGGCCGGGTGCGCCGCATTGCCCAGGAGCTGCAGCTCCCGGCGCTGGGGCTCTCCCGCAAGCCCCTGCCCGCCAGCTTTCGCCGGGCGGCGCAGGCCCTGGGCCTAGGTCCAGAGCAGGTGGCGGCTGTAGGCGACCAGCTGTTCACCGACGTGCTGGGGGGGAATGTCGCCGGCTGCTTCACGGTGCTGGTGCGCCCTATCAGCCGCCGGGAACGGCTGCACACCAGGCTGCTGCGCCTCTTAGAGCGCTATATCTTGGGAGAGCCGGGCTGGCCGCACTATCCGGTAATGCCCCCGCGTGAATAATTCCCCCTTCCCGCCATAGGATCTGGTAGAAGGCGTTATGGAGAGCTGTCCCCTCTGGGCCAAGGTCACTCCCCCAGCGCTGCCCCCCCACTTTGTGCGCCGGCAGCGGCTTCTGGACCTGCTTCACCAGGCCCGCTCCCAGCTCCTGGCAGTAGTGGCGCCAGCGGGGTACGGCAAGACCTGCCTGGCGCGGGATTTCCTAGACACTGTCTCCCACCACCGCGCCTGGCTGACCCTGGATGAGAGCGACTGTGACCCGGCAGTGCTGGCCAGATCCTTGCTCGGAGCGGTACTAGGACCCGGCGCCCAGGCAGGCGACGTTTCGCCCCATGAGCTCGTGGACCAGCTGCTGGCGCAACTGCCCCAGGGGCTGACCTTGGTACTAGATAGTTTCGAGCGCCTGGCCGGGGCGGATCGGGCCCTGGGCCTATTGCGGCGGCTGCTGGCCCACCTACCTGCTAGCTGCCAGGTCCTGGTGGCCGGCCGGTCGCTGGATAGCCTGGAGGCGGCAGCGCTGCGCACTGGCCAGCTGTCCGGGATAGGGGCCAGCGACCTGCGCTGCACTGCCGGGGAAGTGCTCAGCCTGGCAGCAGCCACTGGCGAGTCCCTAGACCCCGCCGGCGCCCAGGCCCTGG
>JACQHA010000159.1 GCA_016199255.1 Deinococcus sp. | reverse complement strand
TGATGGTGCGCGATTTCCAGGCGGTGATTGGCGAGGAGGTCAAGCAGCAGCTCCTGGAGCTGGAAGGGCGGGGGCCAGATGTGATCATCGCCTGTGTGGGCGGTGGCTCAAACGCCATGGGCATTTTCTATCCCTTTGTCTCTAGCGATCCCCGGCCCAAGCTGATTGGCGTTGAGGCTGCTGGTGAAGGCATTGCCAGCGGCCGCCACGCTGCGTCCATTGGTGCCGGGCGCAAGGGGGTGCTGCACGGCGCCATGAGCTATCTGCTCTACGACGACCACGGGCAGGTGCTGCCGGCGCACTCGGTGTCGGCGGGGCTGGACTACCCCGGCGTGGGGCCGGAGCACAGCTACTTCGCCCAGGCCGGGATTGCCCAGTATGTCTCGGCCACCGACGAGGAGGCGCTGGCCGCCTTCCAGACCCTGGCCCGGCTGGAGGGGATTATCCCAGCGCTGGAGGCGGCGCACGCCATTGCCCACTTGATGAAGATTGCTCCCAGCATGAAGCAAGACCAGATAATTGTGCTGAACCTTTCCGGGCGGGGCGATAAAGACGTGCAGGAGGCAGCCCAGCTCCTAGGGGGCCGGCTGTGAGCCGCCTCAAGAGCATCTTTGAGAGGGCCAAAGCCCAGGGGCGGGCGGTGTTCATGCCCTACTTCACTGCCGGCTACCCCGACCTGCCCAGGAGCCCCCAGTACCTGGAGGCGGTAGCCCGGCATGCCGATATTGTGGAGCTGGGGCTGCCTTTCTCTGACCCCATTGCCGATGGGCCCACGATCCAGAAGAGCAGTGAGCAGGCGCTGCGTTCAGGCATCACCCCCCGGATCACCCTGCAGCTCGCTGCGCAAATGCGGCAGCGCTATGCTGGCGGGCTGGTGATCATGTCTTATATGAACCCCATCCTCACCTATGGCCCCCAGGCCTTTGCCCGCGACGCCGCCCAGGCCGGGGTAGATGGCCTGATTGTTCCGGACCTGCCACCAGAGGAGGCAGACGAGGTTTTGTCAGCGGCACAGGCTAGTGGCCTGGACCTCAGTTTCCTGGTGGCGCCTACTTCTACCCCACCGCGCATCCGCGCTGCCGCCCGGGGCAGTGGCTTTCTCTATGCGGTGAGCGTCACCGGCGTCACCGGCATGCGCGACAGCCTGCCTCCTGAGCTGGCGGCCATGATCCAGCTCATCCGCCAGCACTGTAGCCTGCCAGTAGCCGTAGGGTTCGGCGTGGCTACAAGCGCCCAGGCGCGCCAGATCGCTCAGCTAGCTGACGGCGTCATTGTAGGCAGCGCGCTCATTGAGCGGGCCAAACAGGGGCCAGTGGCGCTTGCTGAGTTGTGCGCCGAACTAGCCCGCGCCCTAACCCCGGGCTAGAGGATAACTATGCCGCCTGCCGACCCGGTGTACCGCCACAACTTCCGCATGGGCCTTGCCAATGCCGCCTTCGCCCAGCTGGCGGACACCTTCTTTAACCCCAACACCATCCTGGCAGTGTTCGCTGCCCAGCTAGGGGCCTCTAACACCATCATTGGCCTCTTACCCAGCATGCGCATTGGCGGCTGGCTTTTGCCGCAGCTGATTGTGGCCAGCCGCATTGCCCACCTGCCGCGCAAGCTGCCAGTCTACGTAGGCGCTTTCTTCGGCCGGAGTACCACCTACGGGCTGATCGCCCTGAGCACCTGGCTGCTGGGTGACCGCCCCCAGCTGCTGCTGTATCTCTTCTTCATGCTGGTAGCTATGAACAGCCTGGGCTCCGGGATTGCTGGCCTGCCCTTCATGGAAGTGGTGGGCAAGGTCATCCCCCCCCAGAACCGCGGGGTGTTCTTCGGGGCGCGCAACGTCTCAGGAGGGACGCTCTCGCTATTGGGGGGGCTGTTTATCTCCTGGCTCCTGGGCTCGCAGCTCCTGAGCTTCCCCCGGGAATACGCCCTGCTCTTCACCCTGACCTTCT
Source organism: Deinococcus sp. (assembly GCA_016199255.1). Classification (GTDB taxonomy): domain Bacteria; phylum Deinococcota; class Deinococci; order JACQHA01; family JACQHA01; genus JACQHA01. The sequence goes on along the minus strand of JACQHA010000159.1, from coordinate 411 downwards.
TCTTCAACGGGTTAGGGCTGGGGGCTTTCTGCCTGGTCCGCGAGCCACCTGGCGAGCCCCAGCGGCGCAGCGGCCTGTGGCAGCAATTGGTCCAGGCGCCAGGGCTTCTGCGCCAGGACGCCAATTACCGGCGGTTCCTCACCAGCCGGTTATTACTCTCGCTGGGGGCCGTGTCGGACCCCTTCTACGCTATCTTCGCCAAGCGGCAGCTCCACGCCCCCGACGAGCTGATCGGCACGTATCTCTTTAGCCTGACTGCCGCCGGCATTGCCAGCAACCTGCTCTGGGGGGCACTAGCAGACCGTGTTGGCAGCAAGCTGGTGGTGACCCTGGGCAGTGGCCTGGCGCTCATGGCACCACTCTATGCCCTATTGGCCGGGACGCTGCACCTCTCGCCGGTGGCGTTCACCG
>JACQHA010000165.1 GCA_016199255.1 Deinococcus sp. | reverse complement strand
GGTCATGGTAGTGCTGGGTGGCACTGGATCCATTACCGGGTCAGTACTCGGCGCGGTGATCATGACCTTGCTGCCAGAGTGGCTGCGCATCTTGGAAGCGCGCGAGATTGTTATCTTTAGTTACCGGCTGCTGCCTACTGGGATGAGCCAGTTGGTGATTGGTGTCATGCTGATTCTCTTGATGATCTTCCGTCCTCAGGGCATCCTGGGGCAGCGCGAGCTTAGCTGGGCAGTGCTCTGGCCCAGGCGGGGAGGTGGGATGGCGCAACAGAAGGGGACCCTAGTTACCGAGTCAGCCCCACGGGCCGAGGTGGCCTCTGGGGCATTGCCGAAGGAGGAAAAGAATGCGTAGGATCCTGCTATTAAGTGTTGTGGCTCTGGCCCTGGTGGGTGGGGTGGCCCTGACCCAGGGTGGTGGTCTCAAGATCGGCTTGCTCTACAACCTGACTGGCGGCTTGAGCTCCCTGGACGTGCCTGCCCAGCGCGGGGCCCTGTTGGCCTGTGAGCAGGTTAACGCCCGGGGTGGTGTACTGGGAGCACCAGTTGAGTGCTTGACCTCAGACACCCAGACTGACCTGGTTGTTGTTGCCCAGACTGCGGCACGGTTCATTGAGGTAGATAAGGTGAACGTGCTCACTGGCTACACCGACTCTGACTCAGGCAACGCTGCCGGCCCGGTGGCGCAAGCTGCCGGCATTCCGTTTGTGACTGCTGGCGCTACAGACCCCTTCCTGCCCGACCGCGTTGGGAACTACTTCTTCCTGGCGCCATTCGGTGATAATACCCAGGCGTTTGTGGAGGCCAATTTCGCCTACAGGGAGCTGGGGGCGCGCCGGGCCTATGCCCTGGTGGATGAACAATCCATCTTCACCGTGAACCTGGACATGTTCTTTGAGGAGCGCTGGCAGGCGCTGGGCGGGGAGATTGTGCGCCGTGACAGCTACAGCACTGGCGACACTGATTTCTCCAGCTACATCGCCAACATCCGGGCCCTGAACCCGCCAGCCGACCTGATTTTCATCTCGGCTCTGCCAGTGGAGGCCGGCCTGACCGTGCGCCAGATCCGCGCCGCTGGCATCAACACACCGATTATTTCTGGTGACGGGTTCGACACTGAGCTGGTGGACCAGACCGGTGCCAGCGAGGTGTACTTCTCCACTCACGTGTCCTTCGAGAACCCGCGGGCCGAGGTGCAGCAGTTCGTAGCCGACTACCAGGCGCGCTATGGAGTGGCTCCAGAGAATGCCTTTGCTGCCCTGGGCTACGATGCGGTGAACCTGATCCTGGACGCGGTCACCCGCGCTGGCAGCACTGACCCAGCGGCGATCCGCGACGCCTTAGCGGCTACCACCGGGCTCGCGGCGGTGACAGGGATCATTGGCTACGTGCCGCCCAGCCAGGTGCCGGCTAAGAGCGTCACCATCATCCAGATCACTGAGGGACGGCGCTCGTTCCGCTTCGAGGGCCAGCCCTAGGCTGGTGTAGGGAAATCGGGGGGCGGCTCCGGCCGCCCCCTTTTTGGAGGCGATGTGACCAAGGATCAAGTGCTGGCGCAGGTGAAGGCGTCTGACATTGAACTGGTGCGCTTCTTGTATTGCGACAACGGCAACATCATTCGCGGGAAAATGGCCCACCGCGATTCCCTGGCTGGTTTCATGGAATCAGGGATTGGCCTGACGGTGGCCATGCAGGGGTTCTGTATCACCGAGCACCTGGCAGCCGGCACCTCCCTGGGGCCAGTCGGGGAGATCAGGCTGGTGCCAGACCCTAACACCTTTTCCATCTTGCCCTACGCTCCTGATCAGGCCCGCATGATGGTGGACATGATGCGGCTGGACAAGCAGCCCTGGGAGCTGTGTCCCCGCTCTTTCCTGAAACGCATGATCGCCCAGCTAGCAAACCAGGGACTAGAAGCGGTGGCGGCGTTTGAATTTGAGTTCTACTTGGCGCGCCGCAAGGCTGATGGCGGGTTCGAGACCTTTGACGACAGCCTGTGCTTTGCCTCGGCGGGCATGGATTCCGCCGGCGACATTATGGTGGAAGTCTCCCGGGCCCTCTACCAGCAAGGCATTCCCCTGCAGCAGTACTATCCGGAGCTAGGCCCTGGGCAGCAGGAGATCTCAGTGCGCCATGCCCCGGCGCTGGTAGCCGCCGACCGGAACATTGCGGTGCGAACCACACTGCACGGTGTGGCTATCCAGCACGACCTGGTGGTGTCGCTTGCCCCTAAGCCTTTCCTCAACCAGGCGGGCAACGGCTGTCACCTGCACCTGAGCCTGTGGCGGGACGGCCAGAACGTGCTCTATGACCCCGAGGACAAGCTGGGCCTGTCCAGCACCGGGTACCACTTCATCAACGGGATTCTCACCCACCTGCCAGCCCTCTTGGCCGTTACCTGTCCCAGCGTCAACTCCTACGCCCGGCTCAAGCCCAACATGTGGAGCTCGGCGTACACCTGCTACGGCCCAGACAACCGGGAAGCCGCGGTGCGTATTGCTTCGCCCTTCTGGGGCCGGGAGGCGGAGTCCACCAACTTCGAGCTGAAGTCCATTGACGCCAGCGCCAACCCCTATCTGGCACTCGGGGCAGTGATCGCTTGCGGCCTGGACGGGCTGCGGCGCAAGAAGCACCCCGGGGAGCCGGTCACGGTGAACCCATTCCGGCTCAGCGAGAAGGCCAGAGCTGCCCGGGGAATCAAGCGTTTCCCAGAAACCCTGGATGCAGCACTAGACCACCTGGAACAGGATGAAGTGCTGCTCGAAGCCCTGGGCGAACCCCTGGCTAAAGAGTTCATCGCCGTGCGCCGCTCCGAATGGGAAGACTTCAAGGGCCTGGACCCAGAGCAGGTGGCGCTGAAGCACTTCCATAGGTATTAGACGTATGACTCCCAAGCGAACTTCTACCCAATTGGATTTCTCCCATCTCCCACTCCTCGACCACCACTGCCATCCGATATATCGGCCGGAATACGCCCGGGGGCCGCTACCTAGCTTCTTGACTGAATCCTTTGACCCAGAGCTCATAGCGCGCCATGGGCGCCACACCCTGTTTTTCCGGCGGGCGGTGAAGGAGCTGGCACAGCTATTGGAGTGCGATCCCACGCCTGAGGCGGTGGAGGAGGCCCGGGCAGCGCTGCCCTTAGAAAAGTTCTTTGCCTTGGCCTGCAGGGAAGGGAAGATCGAGGGCCTGCTCCTGGACGATGGTTACCTGAAAGACCAGACGCAGTCCCTGGAGTGGCATCACCGTACCTCTGGCTGCCAGGTGGCACGGGTGCTGCGCCTGGAAGTTCTCATCCAGGATCTGATCCCGCAGCACAGCGAGCTGGCTGGCCTGACGGCGGCTTATGTGGCAGAGCTGGACCGGGCTGCACCGCAGATTGTGTCGCTCAAGAGCATTATCGCCTACCGCACCGGCTTGGATATCCGGGAGACCTCCGCAGCAGAGGCGGCGGCAGCCCTGGCTGAGGTGCGAAAGAGCCTGAAGCCAGGGCAGCGACTGCGCATTGCTTCGAAACCGCTCCTTGACTACCTCATTCCCGTGGCATTAGCC
>JACQHA010000168.1 GCA_016199255.1 Deinococcus sp. | reverse complement strand
TGGGAGCGCCTGGACCAGGGTCGCATAGGATGGGTCAGTGGTGCCGACAATGAACCCGGCCTCCCGCATGATGTCGGTGAGTTCTACGTCGGTGGCAGGCTCCCGGCCAATGTTGGACACCCGGATGCGCATGTAGACATCGCCCTTGACACCCTCAGTGACCACCTGGCACTCGTTCTCGAAGATGATGCCGGCGGCATCAGTCTCGCACATGGCATTCTGGTTCCGGTCGGTGGCCAGGATGTTGTCCTCGTCGTACTTGTCCAGGCGCAGCCGCGGGATCTTCAGGAAGCGCTTCACCAGCTTCTTCTTGGGACCGAGCTCGATTGGGCCAAGCTGCGGGTCTGGGAAGTGCCAGGACACCACGATCACCACATACACCGGGTCGGGGGCGGTGATGGAGATCCAGGAGAGGCCGTCCTCGTTCTGGCTGGTGTGGGTGGTGTTGTTGGTGGTGTTGCTGAGCGGGAACGGCGCGTTGCCAGCCTCGTCGTCGGCGTCGTTGGTCAGGGTGACGGCGAACTTGTTGTCCACCACCACCCGTGACCCAGGTGCTGGCGGTAAGCCGGGGTAGTCGAGGCCTGGGTCATCGGAGGCAGCGATCACGCCACCAAGGGGAACGCTGAAGAAGAACCCACGGCCGGCCTGATCGAACTGATCAAGGCAGAACCGCTCGTTGGCGGCGAAGAAGAGCGGGTCGTTCTGGCAGGGGTCGAACTCGTCGGAGGTGATGAGCGCCTGCCAGCGCACTTCCATGCCGGCCACGCGGCACTCGATGTAGCCCCTGGGTGGCTCGGGGATCCGCATGTCCTCGTCCATGAAGTTGGTCATGTCAGCCAGTTCCCCGTCGTCGTTGAACCAGATGGAGACGATGGAGAACGCCAGGTTCTGCCGGCCAGGCTCGTCAATAGAGGTTCGGTCGGTGGTGTCAGCAGGCACCGCCTCTGTGTCCACCTGTACCGTATCCGGATCAGTGGTCAGGCCTTCCAGCTCCTCCTCCAGGAACGCCCGGAGCTGAATGGCACCGGCGGCAATGGCCGCCTCGATGTCCTCCAGCGTCAGCAGCGTGCCTGGCACCGGAGCCAGCCCGGTGGTTCCCCGCCCCTCAGGCCCAGGTGAACCTACCTCGGTGCAAGAGGAGAGGAACGGCAGGAACCGGCGAGTGGGATTGCGCACCAGCGAAATGTCGCCGTTGGCACTACCACCGGCGGGCACAGTCACCGACCGGCTCCCGGTGTTGTAGCCATCGGCATGGACCACCAGCGCATAGACGCCGGCCAGGATGTTGCTGAAGCCATAGTCACCGAACTCGTCGGTGAGGGCGTTGAACGTGCCACCAGGCCCTTGCAAGCTCACTGAGGAGTTGGGAATGACCACGCCAGTGTTCGCATCGTCGACTGTACCAGCGATGCTACCTGGGGCTCCTGATGGCGGGGGCGGCGGCTGGGGGCAACCAGTTGCCAGCAGCGCTACCACCGCAGTTACTAATAGCAGTGTACTTCTTTTGAACACATACCCCTCCATAATGGTTGCACGAAAGTTGAAGAGCTCAACCCTGCTGGGCTAGCACCTAACTTCTCCTGCCTTACCCTCCTTTCGCCCCCGGGTGCCTTATATGAAGTCCGATAGCTCTGGATGCCTCAGAGGACATTATGCCTGGTGGCATCCACCTACTCCTCCCGCCTCCCAATCCAAGGCTAGCCGAAACGCTGCGCAGGGCATCCCTGGTGAAAGTTTACCTCGCCAAACACGGCGCAGCGCTCGCGTACTGCGTCTATCAGCTACACCTCCCTGCTGAAAACAATTAGAATGCGTGTGAGGCACGCACCCAGTGAAAGTCGCCCGAAGTATAGCATGAACCCGTCCCTGTGGCAATCCGCTGCGGGCTAGGACAGTGCGTGCCATAATCACAGCCCTCCAAAGCCACTCCAGGTGGGGTGGAAGGGGCTGCTGCTGATTACAGCGGAGCCTAGCTGACAGCATGTTAACAACACCTCATTACGGCCATGTCCACTCCCACCGTAGACCGGCTCCCGCAAGCGCTCACATCCCCAAAGATAGACAAGGCAGTATAGCACAACGTGTCCTCAATTGCCAGTGGGGGCTTGGCACACTAGGACACTCTACCTCGGAAGCGCCTCTGGTTTCAAGACGCAGATATAGGGCAAGTTGCGCATGAACTGGTCACAGTCCAGCCCGTAGCCAGCAACAAACACGTTGGGGATCGTGAATCCCACATAATCCAGCGGCAGCTGCACTAAGCGGCGCGCCGGCTTGTCCAAAAGCGTCACGAGCTTAAGGCTGTTAGGCCCTCTGGCCTTGAGGAGTTCCAGCACGTATTTCATCGCCAGCCCGGTGTCAATAATATCTTCCACCACCAGCACGTTGCGCCCTTTGAGGCTGTGGTCTAAGTCCTTGGTGACCCGCACCTCTCCCGAGGTCTGAGTGCGGCTGCCGTAGCTCCAGATGGCCAGGAAGTCCAGGGAAAGCGGGGGCGACTGGATGTAGCGCGCTAAGTCAGTACAGAAGAAGTAGGCGCCTTTCAGGATGCAGATAAGATGCAGGTCGCTGTCGGCGTAATCGTGCGAGATCTGCTCGGCCAGCTCCTTGACCCGGCGCTGGATCTCGTCGGCGGGGATCAGGATGCGCTCAATGCGCGTGTCCAGGGGTGCGCTAGTGGTCATGCGAATCATCCTTGGGGTGGTTCTAACAGGCCTAGCCGGAGGAGCTTCTTGGCCAGGGCATACACATCCCCCTTGCTCCCCTCCTTACGAATGCCCACCGCCACCACCAGAACCTCGACCTGGTTTCGGTAGACTCCATAAATGATCCGGTACCGCTGCCCCACAGTGCGCAGGCTCCGGTAGCCCGCCAGATCGCCGGTCAAGGGCTTTCCCTGTTTCTCCGGCTCTAGCGCCAGGCCGTCTATTCGATCCCTGATTTTCTTCTGAATTCTGCGGTCCAGAATGGCCTTCAGCATTGCCTCCGCCGGGTGAGTGAGGGCGATCTTCCAGGTCACAGACCAAGCTCTGCTTTCACCGTCTCCCAGGGAATCGTCTTCCCTTCCTCGATGTCCTTAATGCCCTGGCGGATGGCGGCCATCAGCTCCGGGTCTCCCATAATTTCCAGGGTCTCCACAATGGATTCGTACAGCTCCCAGGGCATGATAGCCAGAACCGGTTTTCCCCGCCGGGTCACAGCAACCGCTCCAGGTTCTTTGGCCAAGCGCTCTGGCAGGGAGGTGAGTTCGTGCCGGGCTGCAGTAATGGGAATTTCCTTGAGCATAATTTTGCCCTCCTATTTGTCCCCGCTAGTGTACATCATCTCTGTGGTGTTCTAATGGTGCTGGATCTGGGGCGTGTAGGGCGGGAATGTTAGGACTGCTGCGAAGTAATCACTACTTGAGCCACGGCGTACGCCTGGGCATGGGCAATGGATACCAGCACCTGCCCTCCCAGGCGCGCTAGCTGCTCTCTAGCGGCGCCGTGCAGCTGGGCCACTGGCCGCCCGGCCTGGTCGTTTAAGACCTCCACGTCGTGCCAGCGCACCTCGCCCCTGAGGCCGCACCCCAGCGCTTTCAGCGCTGCCTCTTTGGCGGCAAACCGGCCGGCGAAGTGCTGGGCGGCACCTCTGCCCCGGCTCTGGCAGTAGGCGGCCTCCGCTGGAGTGAAGACCCGGGCGATGAAGCGCGGGTTAGCCACGGCGCGGGCCACCCGCTCTACCTCTACAATATCTACCCCTATGCCCAGCACCACTAAAGCGATTGTAGCGCAGGTGGGTGCGCCGCTGGTTAGCTACGATGGCAAGAAGAAGAACGCCAGCCCCATAATCAGGTACACCGCTAAGAGCTGCGCTCCCTCCAGCCAGTTAGTGGTGCCGTCTATGGCAATGAGATTGGCAGCCAGTACAGCCAGGGCTACCGCTGTCACCTCCAGCGGGGTGAACAGCAGGTCAAAGAACTCCCCCTGGGCGTTGGGGCCTAAAAAAGCGCCCACCAGGACCAGGATAGGGGCAATCAGCACCGCCACCTGGATGGTGGAGCCCAGGGCAACATTCACTGCAAGGTCCATCTGGTTGCGCATGGCGAACACCACTGCGGCAAAGTGCTCAGCGGCATTGCCCACTACCGGGATGACGATAATGCCGATGAAGAACTCGGAGAGGCCCAGGGTGGTCACCACCTGCTCAATGCTCCCCACCAGGAATTCCGCCTCCAGCGCCACCAGCACCGTGGAACCCAGGAGCAGCAGCAGGCTGGTGGCGAGCCGCTGGGTGGGGGGCGTGGCGTGCTCCTCGCCGGAAAAGAGGCTCTGGTGCGTCACCAGGCTGAACACCAGGCTGAGGGCATAGATGAGAATCAGCACCACTGCCACCCCTTCAGAGAAGTGCTCCAGCGGCAGGGCGTGTTCCGGCGGCGCCACAATGTCGAAAATAGCCGGCATCACTAGGGCAATCACTGCCAGCAGCATCATGGCCGCCATGGTGCCGGCGGCAGTCGAGTTAAAGCGCTGCTCAGTGCGGCGCAGGCCGCCGCACAAGATCGACAGACCTAGCACCAGCAGGATGTTGGAGATGATGGAGCCGGAGATGGAGGCTTTCACCACCTCGAACCGGCCGGCGAACAGGGCAATGAAGGCAATAATGAGCTCGGTGAGATTGCCGAAGGTGGCATTGAGCAGGCCGCCTACTGTAGGGCCAGTGCGCTTGGCCAGCTCATCGGTGGCGCTGCCCATGGCGGCTGCTAAAGGGACAATGGCCAGAGCGGAGCTGGCAAAGATCCAAAGACCAGGAGCGTGGACCAGCTCTAGGACAATGGACATCGGGACAAAGATCAGCAGCCAGTACAGCACAGGGCTCCTCCTTCAGCGGCGGCATTATAGCAAAGGCCCTGTGGTATGATGCCCTCCCAGGAGGCGTATGTTCCGAGGGATCCTGGTGCCTATTACCACCCCCTTTACTGAAGGGAAGGTGCAGCTAGGGCGGCTGGAGGAGAACCTCCAGAAGTGGAACCAGACTAGCCTGAGCGGCTATGTAGTGCTCGGCTCCACCGGTGAGTTCCCTTATCTGGATGAGCAGGAGCGGGAGAGCATCATTGCCGCCGCCCGGGCTGCCACTCCCCGGGAGAAAGCGCTCCTGGCTGGCACCGGCTGGGAATCGACTGCGGCCACCATCCGCTTCACCCAGCGCGCCAGTGAGCTGGGGGCTGACGCGGCGCTGGTGGTGACGCCCTCGTACTACCAGGGACACCTAACTCCCCAGGTCCTAGAGGAGCACTATCTGGCAGTGGCCGAATCCTCGCCGATACCGGTGCTGCTCTACAACGTGCCCCAGTTCACCGGGGTGAACCTGCTGCCAGAGACCGTGTGCCGCCTGGCCAAGCATCCCAGAATCCAGGGCATCAAAGACAGCTCCGGGAACCTGACGCAGCTGGCCGAGATTCTCAAAGGCTGCGGGGGAAATTTTCCGGTGCTGACTGGCGCCGCTTCGATTCTATTGGGAGCGCTAGTGTTGGGCGCCAGCGGAGCCGTGCTGGGCATTGCTAATGTGGCGCCGGAGCGCTGTGTGGAGGTCTATAACCTGTTCCAGGCAGGGAAGCTAGAGGAGGCGCGCGCCAGGCAGCTGGAGCTACTGGCGCTGGCCAGAGGGGTGGGGGCGCGCTTTGGAGTAGGCGGGATCAAGGCCGCCATGGACCTGGTGGGCTACTGGGGCGGGCTGCCCCGGCGGCCGCTT
>JACQHA010000157.1 GCA_016199255.1 Deinococcus sp. | reverse complement strand
TCCCGCAGCTCGTCCTGCACCGTGCGGTGTTGCAGCCGCTCTGCGGAGAACTCGCTGCGCTTCAACTCTCCCAAGGTTCTGGGCTTCGCTGTCATCGCTACCTCACTAGGTGAGCTTTGCGCTGGGCAAGGCTCAGGCTTCACACCTCTACAGCTTACTGTACGAAGGCAGGGGAGGCTTAGAGCAGCTTTGGAGAGAAACTCCGGTGGCCCCAGGTAGGGGCACCCCCCCGTGGGTGCCTGGTTTGGGGCTGATCAGGGCGGCCACGGGGGGCCGCCCCTACCCCTGCGTTTCATCCCGCGTGGGTGCGCCCAAGCGCATAACGATGTGGTTGCCCTACGGTGGTCAACAGAGGGACAGTGAATAGCCGCTCTAGGGCAGTGGGAATTGCGAGGCGAAAGCTCGCACCTCGGCGCGCAGCGCTTCGGGAGGGGTAGCGCCAGTCAAGCCCCGGTAGAGCAGATCGGCAATCAGGCCCATTTCCGGCTCGCCCATGCCTCTAGTAGTTACTGCTGGCGTGCCAATTCGCAATCCGCTGGTGACAAAGGGGCTCTCAGGGTCAAAGGGAATGGCGTTCTTGTTTACCGTGATCCCCACTGTATCCAGCTGGGCCTGGGCCTGCTTGCCGGTAAGGTGCACCGGCCGCAGGTCCACCAAGAAGAGATGAGTATCGGTGCCGCCCGAGACAAGGCGCAGGCCGCGCCGGGCCAGCTCCTGGGCCAGCGCTCTGGCGTTGGCCACTATTTGCGCCGCGTAGCTCTTGAACTCTGGATGCAGCGCCTCAAAGAGCGCTCCTGCCTTTGCGGCAATAATGTGCTCCAGCGGCCCACCCTGGACGCCGGGGAACACCGACTTATTGATCTTGTCTGCCAGCTCTTTCTCGTTGGTGAGGACCATGCCCCCCCGGGGCCCGCGCAGGGTCTTATGGGTGGTGGTGGTGACCACATGGGCGTGAGGGAACGGCGAGGGGTACACGCCGCCGGCCACCAGCCCGGCAAAGTGCGCCATGTCCACCACCAGGTAAGCGCCGATGGAATCGGCAATGTGCCGGAAGCGGGGAAAGTCAATAATGCGCTCGTAGGCAGTGAAGCCGGCCACAATTATGCGTGGGCGGTGCTCCTGGGCCAGCTGCTCGATCTGGTCATAGTCCAGGAGCTCGGTGTCCCGCCGGCGGTCAAAGGCCACCACTTTATACAGCCGCCCTGAGAAGTTCACCGGCGAGCCGTGGGTCAAATGCCCGCCAGAAGCCAGGTTCATCCCCATGAAAGTGGCGCCTGGCTCGGCCAGCGCCAAGTAAGCGGCCATGTTGGCCTGGGCTCCAGAGTGCGGCTGCCCGTTGGCTGACGGGCAGCCAACCAGCGCCTTGGCCCGGTCAAGGGCCAGCTGCTCGATCTGGTCCACAACGTCGCAGCCGCCGTAGTAGCGCTTTAGTGGGTAGCCCTCGGCGTACTTGTTGGTGAGCCGACTGGCGCAGGCCTCGCGCACCTGGGCGCTGGCGAAGTTCTCTGAGGCAATGAGCTCCAGCCCAGTGCGCTGCCGCTCGTCTTCGCGGTTGATGAGAGCAAACAGCTCGCTGTCGCGCTGCATGTTAAGGCCGCAATCCTAGCGCCACTGGCTGTGCCCCCACTGCGACGCGGTCCAGCGCCGGGGTGGCTGGCTTCACGTCAGTTTCCGTGAAGCTCACCAGGTCCACGACCGACACCGTGCCGTCTCCGGCATTGGTGATATAGATAGTGTTCCCGTCTTGCAAGATCCCCAGCGGCCGGGGACCCAGGGTGACCGTCCGGGTGATACCGGGGACACTCACATCGATCTCTAGGAGCCGGTTTACGGCCACCGGCGGCGCTGGCTGGTCGCTGGCGCTGGACACCGTGGTCAGGAGCTTATTGCCCCCGATGAAGAGCAGGGCCCCCGGGCCGGAAATGTGCGCCGGCAGGTCGACGGTATCGGCAATCACCGGGGCCGCCGGGGCGCCGGTGATCACCAGCAACTTGCCACTAGTGCCGCTCCCCACCGGGCCGGCAGTGGCCACAAACACCCTGGTGGCGTCAGCAGTCACCGCCAAAGGATCATCGTCCGGCAGGGCCAGGGTACTGTCCACATTGCCTGTGGTCTGGTCCACAATCAGCAGCTCGTCGGTGCCAGGTGCGGCTACATACAGTTTGCCACCAGGGCCCAGGGCCAGCGCCGCCGGTCTACTGAGCGGCGGCAGCTCGAAGGGCGACATGGCCATGGCACTGGCGGCGTCGGCCCGGGACAAAGTGAATGGCGAGAGGGAAGAGGGGAAGCCGTTGGAGCCGGGGTTGAAGTCGGCAGTGAACAGGGTGGTGCCGTCAAACGCCAGCGCCGTGGGGTTGCGCCCCACCGGGATTCTAGCGGTGATGCCGCTGGTAGTAGTGTCCAGCACAATAATCTGGTTGGCCCCTGCCAGGGCGATATAGGCCAGGTTGCCGTCCATCACAATCGCCGCCGGGGCGCCACCCACCGGCACCAGGCCGGCGGGGGCGAAAGTGGCAGGGTCAATGCCGCCCACGGTTCCGCTGGCGAAGTTGAGCACCAATAGCAGCTTGCCGGCAGCGGGGAGGTTTACTGGCCCCACCGGCGACGGGCAGCTGGTCAGCGCCAGCGCCAAAAGGCCTGCACAGGTCCAGATGCGTAGGATCACAGCAGCCTCCTAGAACAGCGGGTTCACGCTGAACAAGAGCACCCCACTGGGGTTGACGTCAGAGAAGCCGTAGTCCAGCCGCACCGGTATAGGCGGCAGCCCCGGCACCTCCAGGTTGATCTGCAGGCCCACCCCGTAGCCCAGGGTGTTGATGCTACCTGGCTGGTCCTCGGTGGTGATGGTGGTGTAGTCGGCAAACACCACCGGCACCAAGGTGGCCACCGGCTCCAGGGGGATGCGGAAGCGCACCTCGAAAGTGGCGCCTGCGGCAAAGCTGCCCATGAAGCTCTCGGCATTCAGCCCGCGCTGGATAAGGACCGTGCGGCCCGGGCTATTGCCCCCCACGCGCAGGAGCTCATCAAGTGGCGCCACGCCACTCACCAGGCCGATGGTCTGGCGCAGGGCCAGCACCCAGTTGCGCTGGGGGTCAATGGCAAAGAACTGGGCGGAGCTGGCTACCGGCCGGAGGAAGTTCACCGGGTTGGTAAGGCCATCGTCAAAGATATCATCGCCAAATCCCAGATCCAGATCGGCACTGGCCGTAAGGCCAGCAGTGGGGAACCCTGAGGAGTCGCGGGTGTCCAGGGTCAGCCCGGCGCCGATCTGGGTCACGAGCCCGGGGAGCAAGGGCACAATGTCGTCCTCCACCGGGGGAGCGGGGAAGAGGGGATCAGGCAAGGCAAATTCAAAGGCGCTTTCCAGCCGCACCCCCAGGTCCAGATTGGGGGTCAGCGGCCGGCTAAGCCCTAAAGAGAGCCCCTGGTTCACCAGGGTAAAGGTGCTGCCATCACCTACCCCCATCAGCGACACCCCTTCGCTGGAGGTGTCGAAGATTCGCAGGTGAAGCGAGGTCTGGTCATCACCGAAGAGGTTCAGGAAAGGAATGGAGTAGCTGGCCTCCAGATCCAGGTTCCCCTGAGGCCCTACCCCCACTGACACGCTGGCGGCGTGGCCCAGGCCAAACAGGTTGGTGAGCGACAGCGACGCCTGGCCAAAGACGCTCACCTGGCCCGCCTGGTTCCTGGTGCCCACTGTCAGGCCAGGCACAAAAACTGGCCGCTCGCTGAGCTGGATCTCGATCACCGCTAGATCCGGGGCGCTGCCTGGCCTGATCGCCACGTCCTCATTAGGGTCGATGCTGCCAAACAAGTTGGTGCCGGATAAATTGCGCAAGGTCGCCACCACCCCATTGACGCTGAAAGGGTCGCCAGGGTGGATGGCCAGCTGGCGGTTGACGGTGATGGGCTGGGTCACCGGGTTGGGGTTGATGAAGGTGAACTGCACCTCCTCAATGCGTACTTCGGCGACGGTAATGGTCAGCACGCCACTGCGGGCAGCGCCTTCAATCTGCGGCCGGCCGCCCTGGCCGGGCAGCTGGCCAGCCAGGGCAAAGCCCCGCTGCAAATACAACAGGGCAATGCGCCCCAGGT
>JACQHA010000158.1 GCA_016199255.1 Deinococcus sp. | reverse complement strand
TCTACAGCGGCGACGGCTGGGTTGTCGGAGCTATAGCTAGGGCTCCCCTCAGGCTGTGGACACCCATTGGGGGAATAGGTGAGCATGGGAGGCCCAGTCCCCTGGTTTACGGCGATGATAGCAGGGACGTAGACCAGGCTCAGGGTAGTGCACGGGCTGGCGACCTGGGGGCAACCACTGGCCAGGGTCACAAGAGTCATCATTGCCAGTCTGACAGCAAGTCCTCTCATCTTAGCCTCTCCCTGCTGAGCATACAGGGCAACCTGGGTCCCAGCAGCACTACGTGGATCTGCCCAATGGCTGTTTCGCTCTTGAACCGTCCCAGGATTACGTACTTTGCCATAGCTGCCTCCTGATAGTCCGAGACGCAGATTGTGAAGTGGCTTAGGATACCATGACAGCTTCAGGCAGCCGGAGCCGTGACCACTACTTGGGCGGGGCGGAGCAGCCGCCCCTGGTGCCGGTAGCCCTGGCGTTGCACGGCACAAATGTGTTCCGGAGGCAACTCCGGGTCGCTTTGCAGGGCCACGCATTCCTGCTCCGCCTCATCAAAGCGCCCGCCACGCTGGGCAGGTACTGGTTCGACGCCTAGGGCGTTCAGGAAGTCTTTCAGGCGACGCAGCAGCCGGGGGTAGAGCCCGCCAACATGGCGCACCACATTGTCGGTGAGCCCCTCAGGGAGCCGCTGCCCGGCGCCCCGCTCCAGGCCGTCAACCACAGGCAGCACATAGTCCCGCAGGAACCTGTCTAGTTCCCGCTCCAGCTCCTGGGCCTCGCGGCTCTGTTGACTGATCTGCCGGCGCCAGGCATCGAGCTGCTGGCGGCGGATCTCGGCTAGCTGCCGGGCGTAACTTTCCATCACAGTTCGCAGTGCCCCGGTAGTGCCTGGTAGCCCCTGGCTCACCACCAGGTCAGCCAGCCGAGGCAGGGACGGGGGAGGTGGTAGTGGTTGGTCTGCGGGCAGCGGTGTGTGGTTCGGCTCGGTGAAGGTCTTGCGCCGCTCGGGTAGGGCGGTGATCTGGCGCAAGACCATGTCCAGGCCTTTCAGCCAGGGAGCAAGCGCCGTGCGCTGGGAATCATCCATGGGTGTGGTGCTGGCGGCAGTAATGTCCGCCTGCACTGTCCACACCAGCGCTTCCAGCTGGGAGAACGCGGCCTGGTACCGATCCCGCGCTGCCTGGTACTCCTGCTGCGCCTGCTCTAGCCGCCGCTGCCAGCTAACCGGTGCTGGCGGGATCTGGACAAAGGCGCGGTAGATCCGCTCCAGGTGGGTTCGCGCCGGCTCCAGGAGGGCGCGCTCTTGTTCCGCCACTGCGGCGCTTAGGGTGCTGCCGGTCTGCGTCGCCACCTGCTGTGCTACCGTAAATGCCTCCAGGCCTAGCTTTCCCCCAAGCTGTACGGGATCGAGTACCTCCAGCTCCTCTGCGGCACCGGTGCTGGAGGGATACTCCCCTCCTGGTGCCAGGGCCACGAGGTGGTCGGCTGATACCTGGCTAGCGCCGTTGATAGCCGTGAGCTGGCGAATCAGCCAGTCGCGGTGCGCTAGAGTGGGCACCTGGCCGCCCAGCACGATTACGCTGCCCTGGCAGCGCACCCGGACGCCGGCAAAGGCCAGGTCGCTGGGAATGGCATCCAGCGCCTGCTGCTCCACAGTAGGCTGCTGGAGCCAGCGTTGCAGCCGTGCTAGCCAGTGCCTGCTCTTCATGCTCACGACCTGGGCTGCACCGTGTGCTCCTGGCGGTGGCCGCTGGTGTGATCGGTGATGGTGATGTGGATCAGCCCATCCCGGTCGGTGTGCAGCCGCAGCTCGATGCGTTGCTTGGCTCGAGGCAATGAGGTAAGGCCGCTAATGTGCACGGCGCCTACCAAGGCGCATTCCTCCACCACGGTGGAGTTGCCCTGGTAGATCTCCAGGTCGAACTCCGTAGCCCGGTCCCGTTCGGTGGTGACAAAGTTCGAGACCCCCAGGGGCGTCTTGGCATTCTTGCGGATGAACTCGAATACCTTGAAACCCTCCTTACCCTTCACCTTGACGCCAATGGCATGGGACACCACATCTTCAATGCGCACGTCGCGCGCCAGG
>JACQHA010000173.1 GCA_016199255.1 Deinococcus sp. | reverse complement strand
TTCGCGTGGTATCAGCGGAAATTCCGGAGGCTGGTGGTTCGTTGGGAACGGCGCGGACAGTACTGGGGAGGGTTTCTCCTGCTCGCTGCCGCCTTTATCTGGATCGAGGTATTAGTGAGATAGGTTCATCCATTGGCATTGACTACCACGTGTGGCACGTGCTATGCTTCTGACAGAATCTTCCCCGTCGTTCCCCTCTCTTTGTGAGAGGTTAACTGGCGGGGCTTGTTTTTGGTATAACAGCAGGCCATGGCAGATCGTGTCGTGCTCTTCATTGACGCCCAAAACATGTACCAGGGTGCGAGGCGCGCCTTCTTTGATCGCTTCGCCCATTACGTGCAGGGACAATTCGATCCCCAGGCCCTGGGCAGACTGATCGTAGACCGTGGGCCAACGACGCGCGTGCTGCAGCAGGTCCGCGTCTACACTGGTCGCCCCGAGGCGACCAAGGAGCACAAGTCCTACGCCGCGCACCTGCGGCAGGTAGCGGCCTGGAAGGCGAAGGGGGTGGTCGTGATCCCCCGCACCCTCCGCTATCCCGCCACCTGGCCGCAAGAGAAGGCACGGGAGAAAGGAATCGATGTCCATCTTGCGGTGGACTTTGTCACGTTGGCCCTCGAAGGATTCTACGAGGTGGGAATCATGGCCTCGGCTGACACCGACTTAGTACCAGCGCTGGAGTATGTGCACCGAAAGCTAGGGCGCACCGTGGAAGTCGTCGCCTGGCGCAGCGCGCGCGCTCGGGGACGGCTCAGCATTTCCGGAGCGAACATTTGGTGTCACTGGATTGATCGTGTTGGCTATGATGCCATCGCTGATCCCACTGACTACACCTTGTGAGGCACTCATGACCCTGAAGGAATTCCTCAAACTTTTAGCCACATCCAAGCCACACTACCGGTGGCGAATTGAGAAGGTAGGGAACCAACGGGAGATTGTCGGCATCAAGATTGCGGCGGGCGAATCCTACGCCCCTACCACGGCAGTGGCGGAAATGGTGACTGGCAGAAAGTACGAAGGCGGGCTCTACATCGATGAAGCGGGGCGAGACATTGGGCTGAGCTACCAGACGACCGACCGTATTGTGAACGCGACCGATGATGAACCATGGCAGGACCCGAAGATCCGCCAGCTGCTCCTCAAGGCACTGGATTCACACGAAGAGTGATCATTGAAAGACAGCGGGCAAGGCGGGTGAGCTCACGAGCCCACATTCCGCACCCCCCTCATGTGAGGAGGTAATATCGTCGGCACTCGGGACTGAAGAAACGCAAGACATACCTTCGTTCATCCGTGAGGCCATGGACGAACCGCACCGCCCCTACGATCACCAGGTGGACCGCCTGGAACAGCTGAAAGATCCACCGCAAGGTGGGGCGTTGGGTGGGCTGCCCTTGCTGGTCAGGGAGGTGGGCGTCTTGGGCCGCCAAGCCGTGCCGTAGCTCCCGCTCACCCAAGCGGTACACCAGCAGGCACCGCCCCATCACCAGGGCCAGGGCGGCCACCCGCGCCGGCGTCTTGAGGAACACCCTGGCGGTGAAGAACCGGGGATCTTTGAGGCAGTGGAAGCCCCGCTCCACCACTGGCTGCCCCAGGTACGTCGCGAGGCGGACCTCTGGAGGGAGGGCCGCCGCATCTCCCACGTTGGTGGCGAGCAGGAAGCGCCCCGTGCGTCTGGTGTGTCGGGCGATGGCTGCCTCATCACGCAGCAGCGTGCCCGTCACTCGGTAGCGGTACTGGGGGGCTTCCCCCTGGCGGGGCCGCCCCCTCCTGGGGCGATACGTCTCGGTCGTGATCTGGGCCGCTGCCACCTGATGGGAGCGCAGGCCCTGGGCACATCTGGGGAACGCCGCACGGGCGTCCTTTTCACCGTGGAATCGGCGCCGCTCCACCTGGCGCCAGGTCTTCCGACGGTGTGCCGCTTCCCGGGTGATGCGCTGGGCGACCTGGGCTCCCCCTCGCTCGGCCCGCTCCTCGCTCTCCACCACGACCCACCGTTGCGGCACCCCCCCGGAGCGGCTGGAGACCTCCGCAGAGCGATACCCCTCCCGCTCACTCCCGTGGAACGCCGCCGCCGGCAGCGT
>JACQHA010000172.1 GCA_016199255.1 Deinococcus sp. | reverse complement strand
GCTCCTGCCAGATCCAGTGCCGCACACGACGCTAGACACGTACCAGCGCCAGATTGACCACATCGTGGACTGCGCGCTGACCAACCAGGAGAGCGCCGTCATCTCCGGCCAGCAAGGGTACCAGTCCCTCCTGGTGGTGGACGCCGCCTACGCCTCCGGCCGGAGTGGAAAGCTAGTCGAGGTGCGGCCATGAGTCATTGCCGCGCTGGACAAGGGAGGTGAGAGCTGAGAGGATATTAGACAGTCAGATGCACACGCCAAAGGAGGGGGCATATGAAGCATGTATGGATCATCGGACTCACTGCAGCAATAGGCGTCGTTCTGAGCCTGTCCCAGGCCCAGCAGCCGCCTCTGGTCATTGCCATGTGGACCAGCCCCGAGCTGGATAACTTGCGGAAGATCGAACCTATCTACGAAGAGAGGTCTAGCCAGGCTCTGGAGATTGAGGAGATCGCCCGCGACGTGTACCAACAAGTGGTGTTCACGAACCTGCTCACCAACTCCGGCCGGTTCGATGTGGTGTATGGCGACACCGCCTGGCTGCCGGCTCTGGTGCAGGCGGGAGTGGTGCAGTCGCTAACGCCGTTTATCACTGACCCCAACGTGGCCGACCCGAACTTGAACCTGGCGGAGAAGTCCACTGGCCTCGACGCCACCACCTTTAATGGGGAGATCTATGGCTTCCCCAGCGAGGGCGACACCACCTACTTGTTCTATCGCACCGACCTGTTCCAGGAGGCTGGGCTCAGCGTCCCCAACACCTGGGACGAGTTTCTGGCCACGGCTAGAGCGCTAACTCAGGACACCAATGGCGATGGACGAGTCGACCAGTACGGCGTGGTGGACGGCCCCAACGCCGCCGGCAACGAGGCCTTTTGGAACTTCCAGCAGTTCTTCTACGCCTTTGGCGCGGAGTTCCTTGACCAGAACCTGGAGCCAGTGGTGAACCGCCCAGCAGGCGTGGCGTCGCTGGAGTTCTTTGTGAACCTAGTGCGCGAGGGGCTCATGCCGCCAGATGTGGCCACCTACACCTATACCGAGAAGAATATCGCCTTCCAGCAAGGCAATGTGGCCATGATGGTGCAGTGGATCGCCGCCGTGGCTGAACTGGCTGATTGCTCCCGCTCACCTTTGGTGTGCGATAAATTCAGCATTGCGCCTGTGCCCGGGCGGCTTGAGAATGGCCAGCTGGTGCGCGAGGCCGGCGCCAGCCAGTGGGCCTGGTTTATTCCTGCCGCGTCTATGAACCAGGTAGCCGCCTACAAGTTCATTGAGTGGCTCACTAGCGTCGAGGGTGCTACCCTATGGGCAATTAACGGCGGCATTCCCACCAACACCACGGTGCTCAGCAACCCCCAGGTAGTGGAGCGCACGCCGCTTATGCACTTCCGGCTGCTGGCTGAGGTGTTTGGGGGTCGCAACGTGCCGCCCAAGACCACTGTGACCCCAGAGCTAGCCGAAGTGTTCTCCCAGGCGGTGGCGGCTGCAGTAGCCGGGACAAAGACGCCCCAGCAGGCGCTGGACGACGCCAATGCCCAAATGCGCACCATTCTCGTCAACGCCGGCCTGCTGCCGGCACGCTAAAGTTACCGTGAGAGGAGGTAGATATGAAACACCTGTGGAGGATCTTCACCGGCCTGGCTATCGCCGCCCTCTTCTCCCTCACTATAGCCCAGGGAAACCCGCCCCTGATTATTGCCATGTGGTCTGGCCCGGAGTTTGACAACCTGCGGAAGATTGAGCCCATCTACGAAGCCAAGTTTGGCCAAGCTCTCGAGATTGAGGAGATTGCCCGTGATCCTTACCTTCAGGTCATTACCACCAGTTTGCTGTCAGGAGCACCGCGCTGGGACGTGGTGTACGGCGACACTGCCTGGCTACCCGCCCTGGTGCAGGCCGGGGTGGTGCAGTCACTAATGCCCTTTATCACTGACCCGAACGTGGCTGACCCGAATCTCAATTTAGCTGAGAAGTCTACTGGCCTCGACGCCACCACCTTTAACGGCGAAATCTACGGCTTCCCTACCGAGGGTGACACCACTTATTTGTTCTACCGCAAGGACTTGCTAGACCAGGCCGGGCTGCAGGTACCCCAGACCTGGGATGAGTTCCTGCAAGCTACTATTGCCCTCACTCAGGACACCAACGGTGATGGCCGTACTGACGTCTATGGCACCACTATTGGGGCCAGGGGCACCCAGTCGGCGTTCTGGAGCTTTGAGCACTACTTCTTCTCATTCGGCGGCGAGTTCTTAGATGAGAACAACCAGCCAGCGATTAACAACGAGGTAGGCATCCAGGCCCTCACCTTCTATGCCGACCTGCGACATAGATACATGGTGGTGCCGCCTGACGTAGGCTCGTACGGCTATACCGACAACAACATTGCCTTCCAACAAGGCCGGGCAGCCATGATGGTGCAGTGGATGGCGGCAGTAGGAGAACTGGCCGACTGCTCTTTATCGCCTTTAGTGTGTGATAAGTTTGGCATTGCGCCGGTGCCGTGGCGCCTTGAGAATGGCCAACTGGTGCGCGAAACTGGTGGCAGCCAGTGGGCTTGGTTCATCCCCGCGGCTTCCACCAACCAGGTGGCGGCGTACAAGTTCATTGAGTGGATCACCAGCGTCGAGGGCGCCACCCTGTGGGCACTTAACGGCGGCATCCCCACCAACACCACGGTGCTCACCGATCCCCAGGTGGTGGCAGGGAGTCCCCTCCAGCACTTCGCCCTGTTAGCCGAGGTCTTCCCCGGGCGCAACTTACCACCGAATACCGTTGTCACCAATGAGCTCTTGGACATCTTCGCCGCAGCGGTGCACGAGGCGGTGGTAGGCACCAAGGCACCCCAGGAAGCGCTCGATGAGGCTGCAGCCAGAATGCGCGAGGTTCTAGCCGGCGCAGGGCTGACCCCGACCAGTTAACCTCTACCCGGGGGAGGGGCCTAAAGCCCCTCCCCTCTCTGGGAGAACATGGCTCGTACCCAGTGGTACCCGGCGCGCGCCCTGTGGGCCACCCGCCTCACGCTGCAAGGTCAGCGCCTAGCCCGACGTGCCCTGCCCTATGTGCTCATGGCGCCGGCACTGGGGCTATTGGCAGTGGTGCTGGTCTATCCACTCCTGTACTCATTCCGCCTGAGCTTCACTGACTGGACTCTCCTCAACTTCCGCACTGGAGCGAAGTTCATCGGCCTGGCCAACTACCAGAAGGTGCTGCTCGATGGGGACTTCTGGAACGCCCTAGGGGTCACCCTGGTCTTTATGGTGAGCAGCACCGCTATTGAGTTCGCGCTGGGCCTGGGCATAGCCCACCTGATGGCTAGAGATTACCGGGGTAAGGGATGGCTGAACCCCCTGATCCTTCTGCCCTTTATGTGCACCAACGTAGTGGTCGGCCTGGTGTTCCGCATTATGATGAACTACGACCTAGGGGTGATCAATTATCTTCTGGACCTGGTTCATCTGCCGCCAGTGAACTGGCTGGGAGACGTGGCTACTGCCATGCCGGCGGTGGTGCTGATGGACGTGTGGAACATGACGTCGTTCATGGCGTTGTTATTGCTGGCTGGCTTGCAAGCCTTGCCTGAAGAGCCCTTTGAATCAGCCATTATAGACGGCGCCTCGCGCGCTCAGATCCTGTGGCACATTACCCTGCCTATGCTGCGGCCAGTGATCCTGGTAGCGGTGCTGTGGCGCTTAATTGATACTTTTAAGGTGTTCGACGTGATCTACATCCTCACTGGTGGCGGGCCAGCCAAGGCCACTGACACCATGAGTATCTTTGCGTTCCGCACTGGTTTTCAGTTCTTCAAGCTGGGCTATGCCTCGGCTATTGCCTACATTATGGTGCTCATTATGCTGGTCTTGGCCATTGTGGCCGTACGACTCACCATGCAGTCTGCCAAAGGGCTGAGGAAGGTGAACCGTGTCTAGGCAGGCACGCCAGCGCGCTGAGTCCCTACTCTTCTACTGTCTCCTGGCTGTGGTAGTGCTCACCAGCCTCTTTCCCATTCTCTGGGTTTTTCTGACCTCCGTCAAGAGCCGCTTTGACGCGTTTGCCATGCCCCCCAAGTGGATCTTCACCCCAACCTTGGGCAATTATATTGAGGTATTCCGCGAGACAGCACTGCTCAAAAACTTAGTAAACAGCTCTATCATTGCCACCCTGGCCACACTGGTGGCCATGCTGGTCGGGGTGCCAGCGGCGTACAGCTATAGCCGGTTCCACTTCCTAGGTCGGGATCTGATCTACTTCGCCGTGCTCCTGGTGCGCATGGTGCCTCCCATTGCCCTAGCGCTGCCGCTATTCATCCTCTTCCAGCGCTTCCAGCTCATTGACACCCACTATGGCTTGGCACTGGCGTACACTTCGTTTACCACGCCCCTAGCAGTGTGGCTCCTAGCCGGGTTCTTTGCCGATGTGCCCGAGGAGCTGGAGGACGCGGCAAGAATCGACGGCTGCTCTCGCCTAGGTGCTCTAGTGCGAGTGGTGCTGCCTCTGGCGGCGCCAGGGCTGGCAGCCACCGCCATTATCTGCTTTGTAGCGGCGTGGAACGAGTTTCTATACGCTGTGATCCTGGCCGGGCGCCACACCCAGACGCTGCCGGTGGCCATCCAGGGCTTCGTCACCAACCGGGGCATCAACTGGGGCCGGCTCACTGCCGGCGGCTTCCTTATTCTCCTGCCAGTACTGCTCTTTGCCATGGTAGCCCAGAAACGCCTAGTGCGGGGCCTGACTGGGGGAGCAGTAAAGGGATGAATATCAAAGCGCTACAGGGAACAAGATCAAAGTGACAGTGATTGGTGGTAGGAGTACCTACATCACAGATTTATCCAGCAGCACAGGTGCGGGAAGTGGCTGCCAATGTGGCCTCACCCGGCCAGCACCAGCTGCTCTAGGTCGCTAAAGATCGCCTGCATCTCTGGGGCAGGGGCGAGGAAGAAAGTTCGAATACCGTCCACGACGGGGACCATTTCGTACTGAGCGGTACATCTCCTGGAACGCCATTTCCCCGTCCGCGGAGGACAGGCTGACAGTCTCGCAGCGAAGCGTTGAGGAGGGCTTCCGGCTCCAGCGGCATCAGAACGAGTCAGCG
>JACQHA010000007.1 GCA_016199255.1 Deinococcus sp. | reverse complement strand
TTGCCACAGCCCGAGGGGCCTAAGAGTGTCACCAGCTGGCCACGGGCAATGTCCAGGTCAATGTTATCCACGGCCACCACTGAGCCGAAGTGCTTGCTGACGCCGCGCAGCCGCACCGCCGCCGGGAGCTGGCTCATGACACCACCGCCACTTCCGCCGGAGCCTCCCGCGGCCCAACAGCCACCACCGCTGGCTCGCCCACCAGCGGCGCCGCGGTCAAGCTCAAGCCCCCTAGGAGCGCCAGCGCCGGGCCCAGTTCCTGGCCCAGTGCAGTGAAGCCCCACAGGTCCCAGGCGCTCAGCGCCACCAGCCCCAGGCCCAGCGGTAGATAGAGAGGATGAGCCCCGCGCCGCCAGCGCAGCGCCCAGCGCGCCAGCCCCAGGGCGCTCAAGCCGATGCCAAGTGCAATCAGGCCATCGAGCACGCTGAGGCCCATGCGGCCAATTGCGTCCGGGCCAGCCCCGGTTACCAGCCGTGCGAAGGGGTGCGCCGTGTAAGGCATGAGGCTGGCAAAGCAGGCCAGGCCGCCGCCTATGACCGCCAGCAACACCCGCCGCGAGCTAGCCAGGGCAGCGAGCAGTAGGTACATGAGCCAGATGGCCAGGCCCAGGGCGAGGATCATCACTGCCGACATGAACGCTCCCAGGCCCAGGTTGCCCTGTTCTATGCGCCGCAACATCACCTCGGTGATCAGCCGGTAACGTGGGGTAACCAAGAAGATCACCTGGCTAATAGCGGTCATGGCGCGCACGAAGGCAAACACCAGGCCAGCAATTAGCGCCGGCCGCACCAGCGGCAAGAGCACCCGGGCCAGGGTGTAGGCGGCACCGGCGCGCAAGGTGGTGGAGGCCTCCTCCAGCGAGCGGTCAATCTGGGTCAACGCCGCCACACCACCTCTAATGCCCACTGGCATGTTGCGGAAGATAAACGCCAGCACAATGATGGCGCCAGTTTGGGTGAGCTGGAATAGCCCTAGGTGGAAGGCCAGAATATAGCCAATGCCCATGACTGTGCCGGGAATGGCAAAAGACAGCATGGCGGAGAACTCCAACAGGCTGCGCCCGGCGAACCGCTGCCGCACTACGAGATAGGCAATCAGAAAACCCAGCAGCGCTGCCGGCAGCGCTGAGGCCGCAGCCAGCTTGAGGGAAGTCTGCAGGGCAGTGTCCGCGTCAGTAAAGAAAGCCGCGGCGTGTCGCCAGGTGAGGGTATGGTCCCTGCCCCAGCTCACCACCACTCCCCCCAGGAAAACCGAGCCATAGAGCAGCACATTGAAAGCGGCCCAGAGCACGGCAAAGCCCAGGAGCAGCTTCTCCAAGAGCGCCGGGAGCGGCATGAAGCCAGCGCCGCTGGGCTTGCCAGTGACCGTCACATAAGAGCGCCGCCCCACCCAGTAGCGCTGCGCCAAAAATGCCGCCAGGCTAATGGCCAAGAGCACCAGCCCCAGCGCCGCCGCCCGCTCCTGGCCACTGGCCCGGTCCAGGGCGAAGAAAATCTCGGTAGCTAGAAACTGCGCCCCACCGCCCAGCACCAGCGGGTTGCCGAAGTCCGCCAAAGACTCGATCATGCCCAGCAAGCAGGCATTAGCCAGCCCAGGGCGAAGTAGCGGCCAGACAATAGTGCGGAACACCGTCCAGCGCCCGGCGCCCAGGATGCTCCCCGCCTCTTCCAGGCTCTTATCCAGCGACTGCACCACCCCAACAAGCACCAAGTAGGCAATGGGGGTATAGGCCAGGGTCTGTGCCAGGCCCACGCCTAAAGGGCCAAAGAACACGCTGGTGGATAACCCCAGCCAGCGCCGGGTGATGAGCCCATTTTGGCCCAGGAGCAATATAGTGGCCAGGCCCAGCACAAAAGGCGGGGTGATAATGGGCAGCACGGAAAAAGGCGCCAGCAAGAAGCGCAGCGGGCTGCGGCTCCGAGCTGCCAGCAAGGCAAACGCCAGGCCGCAGAGGGTGGAGGAAAGCCCCACTAAGATCGCCAGTAACAAGCTATTGCGCAGCGCCCCAAAGCTCAGCCAGAGTAGCGCCAAGCTGCCGGCCAGGCCGGTCACGGCCAGCACCGGGAGCAAGACCTTCCGCCAGCTGTTCCAGCCGCCGCAGCGCTCCGCCCAGCGTTCTGCCACGGCTGTTCCCCAGCCCAACGCCAGCGCTGCCAAAGCCCAGGCGAACCCCGCGGGCAGCAGCGGCCAGGAAAGGCGGCTCAGGAAAATCGCTCCCGCCGTGGCCCGCTGCCTGGGGCTATAGCCCAGTGGGGAGAGTATTTGCTCCGGCAAGGCGAAGCTCAACACATAGACCGCGACTCCCACCGCCAGCGCACTCCAGCCCAGGGGCAGAGGGTCGCCGCCAGAGCGCTTGCGCCAGAGCTGGAGTACTAATGCCAGCACACTCCCTCCCCCAGCCAGCCCCATGACCAGCCCTACCGCTCGCCAGTCACTTGACTGCACCTGGAAGAAGGCCGCCGAGGAGAGCGCCTGCTCTAGCGGCTCCAGGCTGAAGCCACTAGCTCCCCAGAGGCTCTTGCGCAAGATGGTGAACACCGGATAGAGGATAAAGAGCGTCACAAAGGCGCTGCACAGCACTACCCCCGTAGCCACAAAGCTGTCAGTGCGCAAGTAACCCGCTGCGGAAAGGCCAGCGCCCAGCAACACCAGGAAAGTGAGGAACACCACTAGCGCCCCCAGGCCGAAACCATTGCGGCCAATGGCGTTGAGTTCCACAGCCACTGGCTGGGGAACAGCCGCCTGGCGTAAATCGGCAGCATAGACTACTTGCGCCGCGGCTAGAGGATGCAAAAGGGCAATGCGAAAGCGCAGGGCAGCAGGCTGGGGGTTGAGCCGCCCACCTACACTCTCCCCCTCCAGCACCGCAATATTCTCTAGCCGGCCCCGGGGCAGCTCTTGGCGCAGGTCAATGCGCTCCGCCGGCGCCTGGCCGTGGTTCAGCACGGTGATAACACAGGTAATACGCTGGCCCACCTCGCCAGCCAGCTGGCAGCCTTCGCTGGTTTGCAGCACGAGCTGGGGCGCGGCGCCGGCCAGCAGCCAGAGGCCCAGGAGCAAGCCGGCAGTGCTCACCAGCACCAGGGCCTGTCCCCGCCAGCGGCGGCTACCCGGCCAGAGCCAGAGGATGAGCCCGATGAGGAGCAGTGCCCCTACCCCCCAGAGCTCCGGGGTCACCCGCCGGGCCAGGGAAAGCGCCGAGAGGGCGAAGGCTTCAGCTCCGAGAAAACGGAGAAAATTCTCGCCTGCCCTGATCCAGGGCAATGCCAGGAACGCCGCCAGGGCCAGGAGTGCCCAAAGAAGCGCTGCCCAGCCCCGGCGACGGTTCAGTGCCACGGCGGCTCCTTTGGCTCAGCCGCGCTTAGAGCGATTGGCAGATGGGTGTGTTGCTGCTGCCTGCAAATCTGGTAACACCCCTCTGTAGGGGCGGTTGGCCAACCGCCCCTACAGCAAATCGCTCTAGTTGGGCCGGAGCGGGAATACCTCGCGGGTGAACCGCTCAATCAGCCGGTCGTTGTTGGCCCGGAAGAAGTTAAACAGCGGGCCGAAGTCGCCAATCACCGGCAGGTCCTCAAACCGCGGCGAGCGCGGGTCAGGCTGGGCATTGGCATTGGAGGGGATCTGGTAGGAGTTGGCCACGGTGTAGGCAATCACCTGGTTCTGGGCCTGCAGCGCCCAATCTACAAAGGCTCGAGCCGCTACCGGGTTGGGGCCATTGGCTACCAGGCTCGCTACGCCAATTTCGAACCCCACGCCTTCACTGGGGCCAATCAGCGTCAGGTTGGTATTGTTGGCGATGATGTTATTGGCCAGCACGTCGTGCAGGAACTGGATGACAATGCACACCTCGCCGGCGTTGGCCAGAGCCCCTGGGGCGAAGCCCGAAGCGGTGAACTGGCTGACGTTGCGCCGGATGCCGGCCATGACACCATTGGGAGCGAACACCGCAGCCTCGCTCACGAACTGGCCAGCAGCGATCTCCCCGGGGGAGACGCCAGTGGTGCCCGGCGCAAAGGGCCGGCCAAAGTCCGCCAGCATGGTGAACAAGAACACCCCGGCAGTGCCGGAAGTGTTGGGGTTGGGCATGGCAATCAGCCCCGCCAGCGCCGGGTTGGTCAGGTCCTGCCAGCTCGTAGGCACCGGCACGCCTGGCGCCCGCTCCGCCAGGCAGGCTTCATTGACGCCAATGCCCAGGATGCCGGTGTAGATGGGCCCAAAGCGCACCAGGCGCTCGTCGGGCGTGAAAGGCCCCCGGGCAAAGTCCAACAGAGACGGCTGCAGCTCGCTCAGCACCGGGAACTCGTCCAGCGACAGGGGTTCATAGAGCCCTTCGTCAAACGCCACCTCGTGGGGCACGTTGGTGCCGCCAAACACGGCGTCGAACGTAGGCGCTGCCTTCTCAGAGCGTAGCCGGTTCAGGGCCTCATTGGAACTGAGCCTGATGAACTCGTAGTCTATGCCAGTAGCCTGCTCAAAGGGCTCCTCGATGGCCACGCACCAGTCGTTGTTGACCACACAGAGGACGTCGACTACCCCCTGCTGCTGGGCGCTGGCGGCCATGAAAAGGGCCAGCCCTGCAAGCGCCCAGAGCCATACTCGCCGCCTGTTCATATTTCCCTCCTTCAGAATCGCGAGCCCCACGGGCTTTATCTGCTTGCCACTTACTATAGCTGCCCCAGCGGCCTGGTTCAACCGCCAGGGCCAGGCACTGACTGCTAGGCTGCTACCAGGTTTACCGGCTGGCCAGTCTCGGCCGACTGCAGCGCCGCCAGGGAAATGGCCAGCGCCGCCACCCCGTCGCCGGCATTGACCGCCGGAACTTGATCGCTCGCCAGGGCACTTATGAAGTGCTGCAGCTCCGCCACATAGGCTTCGCCAAAGCGCTCCATGAACCACGGGATGCCTGGCTCAATGATCCCGGCGGCGCTCATCACTGTCACCGGCTGGTACTCTAGGGCGCCCACCTGCAAAGTACCCTTGGTGCCCACCAGCTCGGTGCGGATGTCGTACCAGGGCACCAGCAA
Source organism: Deinococcus sp. (assembly GCA_016199255.1). Classification (GTDB taxonomy): domain Bacteria; phylum Deinococcota; class Deinococci; order JACQHA01; family JACQHA01; genus JACQHA01. Next base: position 1,419 of record JACQHA010000007.1, on the reverse strand, counting down.
GCTGGACTCGGCCACTCCCAGCCGGCCATCGCTATAGGTGAGGAGGGCCACTGCCGAATCCTGGGTATCGAGCTGGTGCACTTCTGGCGGACCCAAGGTGGCCACCTTGGCAAACACCTGGCTCACCTCAGCGCCCATGAGCCATCTAGCCAGGTCGAAGTCGTGGATGCACATGTCCAGGAAAATACCGCCGCTGGTCTTCACAAAGGCGGTGCCTTTGCCCCGCCGGTAAAATGTCGGGTCCCGGCCGCAGAGCCGGATCATCAGCGGCCGGCCAATGGCCCCATCGTCCAGCTGCTTCCTGGCAGTGACATACGCTGGGTCAAAGCGCCGCATGAACCCAATCTGGCAGCGCACGCCAGCTCTCTCCACCGCCGCCTGGGCGCGCCGCCCATCAGGCACAGTGTCGGCAATGGGCTTTTCGCAAAAGATGTCTTTGCCCGCCTTGGCCGCAGCCACAATCATGTCTGCGTGAGTATCGGTCGAGGTGACGATCACCACGGCGTCTATGGTCTTATCCTGCAGTAGCTCTTCCGGGCTGCCGTACCAGCGCGGCGCGCCAAGGGCTTCAGCCACCGCCTGCGCCCGCTTGGCGTCCACATCGGCCACCGCCACCAGGCGCGCCTGGTGCACCCGCCGCACTATATGCTCGGCATGGATGCGGCCCATCTGCCCCACGCCAATCACCCCTATGGAGATCTGGCTCTTCGTTTTGGGCATCCCCCTCTCCTCCTTACTACCAAGCCACCTATAGCCTCACCGGGCAGAGTTTAACGCGCAGGCCAGAGCCGGTCAATGCAGCAGCGGAAGTTGTTCGAGTACATCTCCAAAGCGATGGCAGCGTCGACCAAGCCGGAGTAACGAGACGTCACGAAGAGCCACCCGGGCGGACAAGTCGTCCGGGTGGCCATTGGAACCGCCTGACCCAAGGCCCTAGCCGTCAGGCCAGCGCCGCGTTGACAAACCGCTGGCGGTAGATCCAGGTGCCCCGTACCCTGCTATAATAACCTTGATTAACAATGATCAGCCTCACACAACGGAGGGATTCTGTGACACAGCAGCCAAAACCTATGGTCCACCGCATCCCCATCACCCAGGCGCGTATCAATCTCGGGCAGATAGTGCGGCGCGCTCACCTGAACAAGGAGTACTTCATCCTGGAGAAGGATGGGATTCCGATTGCCGGCATTATGGACGTCGATGAGCTAGAAGACTACCTTGAACTTCAAGACCCCAAGCTTAAGAAGCAGATCGAGGAGGGCTATAAGGCGTACCAGCGTGGAGAGGTACGAGACGCGCGGGAGCTCCTCGCTGAACTACGGGGCGAACTTTCGAGCAAGCCAAAGCGGAAGGGCAAGCATACCTGAGGTATGACCCCAACTCACGAAGCGAAACCGAAAGCTCCTCGACCTGGTTGAC
>JACQHA010000156.1 GCA_016199255.1 Deinococcus sp. | reverse complement strand
GGTTCGCAGGTGGGAGAGGTGGGGTACCTGGGCTCGGGGTGGCCGCCTGAGCTTCGTTAGAGTAGGTAGAGTCCCCCTGGGTGTTGTACGCCCGCACCCGGTAGGAGTAGCCCACCTGGCCGGCGTCCTGGTAGCTGGTGACGTTGGCTCCCACAGTGCCAACCTGCGTCCAGGCACCAGTGGCACTGGTGCGCCGCTCGACCTTGAACCCGGTCTCGTCGCTCGCGTTATCCTGCCAGCTCAGGTTGATCTGGCCGGTAGCTCCGGCCACTGCTCCTAGCACGCTGGCTGGGCTGGGCTGCCCGTTAATGGTGTCCTGGCAGGCAATCCTGGCGCTACGATACTTCCCTACTAGCGCCTCCATATCGGCCGGGGTTAACACGCTGTTCTTCACGTGCAGCACCCAGTCGACCATGACGGTGTAGGTTCTGCTGCTGGTAGAGCTCCCCGGAGACACACTGTCGTTGGTGATCCAGTTGATGAAGGAGATATTCATGTTGTTCTCGGGGTAGTACTTCCCACCAGCCGTAGACTGCAGCACCCCGTCAATGTAGTACTCCACCGCCTGGGCTGCACTGTTCACCCGGATGACCAGGGTATGCCACCCAGAATAGTCCCCTAGCTGCTTACAGGCGGTGCGGCGGTCGTTGCTCGTACAGCGGGTCGCCCGTCCGGACCGAGCCCACATCTCCCAGGTGGTCATCCACATGCCGGAGGAAAATGTGCTCGGCTCCCACACATCATAGGGCAGATACTCAAAATCTGCTTCGGAATAGCTCGGGTTCAGCGCCGGAGTGCTGTTGATCAGGTAGAACGCCTGCACACTCCCATCCCGATAGGTCCGGGGAGCATTGTCAAAGAACACCCGCGCGGCGTAGGTCCCCTCCAAGAACCGGATCCGGGTCTCCATCCGCGACAGCCCCATGCTGCTCAGCGTATTCTGGGTTGTTGCCTGCAATACCGCCAGGCGGTTGTCCGGATGCGCCGGATCCGCGATAAAGGCCACCTGGTCTCGAGAGTACCGAGCGTTGGCAGGCGGCGCACTGGTGCCGTCCACCAGGATCCACCCCATTGAGCCCAGGTACGGGTCGCGGTTGCTACTATAAGTGAAGTCGTCAAAGAACACATTTACGGCCTCGGCCCTGGCGACCGTACCCGGGGGTTCTGGCAGTACGTTCGGGAGCTGATTCCCGCACCCTACCAGCAGAACACCCCCTAAAAGCAACGCCAGTAGGGCCCTGTCCCATCTGAACCAAGCGTTTGACCAGCCTGAGACACTTGGTAGGGGCCTGAGGCTACCTAGCACCGAGGCGGCGATTACCACCGCGGTCTTCCCTGTCCTTACCCTTACTCATGGCCCCACAATGGCGCTGGGGCTCTTCCTAGGCTGTCACTCATATCTCCCCAATCGCTTACGCCCAGGCAAGGCCGTACCAGACGAATGGCAATGGGCTCAGGCCGGGAAATTGCCAGGTACCTTACCGGACAAATACCAGGGCAGTCGGACCTGGTAAGGGGTCAAGAGAGAAGCAGGCAGCACGCTACTTCCACCAGTAGCGCGCTGCCCTTGATTACTGTTAGGCCGCTACAGCTACCTCACTTCTCGGTACGAGCCGTAGCCTCGTTGGAGTAGGTCGAGTTACCCTGGGCATTGTAGGCCCGCACCCGGTAGTAGTACCTAGTGCCGCTCACCAAATCGGTGCTCTGGTAACGGGTAACGTTGACTCCCACTGTGGCAATCTGGGACCATATCCCGGTGGGACCCCGCTTGCGTTCAATCTTAAACCCAGTTTCGTTGGTGGAGTTATCCTGCCAGCTCAGGTTGATCTGGCTGGAGGAGACCCCCACAGCGTCCAAGCTGGAGGGCACCAGGGGCACAGTGCTGGTGCTGGGCGCTGGCGTCGTGGCCTGAGCTTCGTTAGAGTAACCAGAATCGCCCTGGGCATTATAGGCCCGCACTCGGTAGGAGTAGTTGCTGCCGGCTTCCAGACCACTGTCCTGGTAGGTGGTGATGTTAGCCCCTACGCCAGCAATCTGTGCCCAGGTCCCGTCCAAGCCCAGCCGCCGCTCGATTTTGAATCCCTTCTCGTCAGTTGAGTTATCCTGCCAGCTCAGGTTGGTCTGGCTGGAGGAGACTGCCGTTACCGTCAGGTTAGCCGGGGGCAGCGGGGTGGTACCTGGCTCTGCCACCTGGGCTTCGTTCGAGTAGGTGGAGTCTCCCTGGACATTGTACGCTCGCACCCGGTAGTAGTAGCCCAACTGGCCAGCATCCTGGTAACTGGTCACGTCTGCCCCGACCACTGCAATCTGCATCCAGGAGCCACTCGTACTCGTCCGCCGCTCAATCTTGAACCCACTCTCGTCCAGCGAGTTGTCCTGCCACTGCAGCTCCACCTGGCCAGACCCAGTGGCCACCGCCCCTAGCCCACTAGCCGGCTGCGGCTGCCCATTCACAGTGTCCTGCCGAGCAATCCCCACACTCCGGTAATCCCCAACCAGCCCCACTACCTCCGCCGGCGTTAATATCTGGTCCTTTACGTGCAGCACCCAGTCCGCCATAACCGTGTACGTCCGGCTGCTGGTAGAGCTCCCTGGAGACACACTGTCGTTGGTGATCCAGTTGATGAAGGAGATGTTCATGCTACTCTCGGGGTAAAAGTCCCCCCCGGCTGTCGCCTGTAACACCCCGTCGATGTAATAATCCACTGCCCGCACCGCCCGGTTCAGCTGGATCACCAGCGTATGCCACCCAGCGTAGTCCGCTTGCTGCTTACAGGCAGTGCGGCGATCGTCACTGAGACACCGGGTATTCCGCCCCGATCGCGCCCACATCTCCCACGTCGTCATCCACATCCCAGGGGCGAACGTACTTGGGTCCCACACATCATACGGAAGATACTCAAAATCCGCCTCGGAATAACTCGGATCCCGCGCTGGGGTATTGTTGATCAAGTAGAACGCCTGCACACTCCCATCCCGATAGGTGCGCGGCCCATTGTCGAAAAACACCCGCGCCGCGTACGTCCCCTCTAAAAACCGGATCGGCGTCTCTATCCGGGAAAGCCGCATGCTCCCCAGCGTATTCTGGGTTGTTGCCTGCAATACCGCCACCCGGTTGCTGGGGTCCGCCGTGTCGTCGCGAAACGTTACATTGTCCCGCGAATAGTAGGCGCTGGCTGGGGGCCCACTGATGCCATCCACCAGGATCCACCCCATCGAGCGCAAGTAGGGGTCAGTGTTGCTTTGATAGCTGAAGTCGTCGAAAAATACACTTCCCCCTCCATCCCCACTGAGCGGAGCAGGCTCCAGCGCAAAGTTAGGGAGCTGATTCCTGCACCCCACCAGCACACTGCCCACTACCAGTAACCCCAGGATGGCCTGGTTCCGTAGCAATCCTGCCCACTTGAAGCTACCTAGCTTAGAAGTAGCGATGGCCACCGTGGTCTTCCGCGTCCTCGCCGTTTTCATGGCCCCACAATGGCGCTGGGGGTCTTCCTAGGCTGTCACCCGGGTCTTTCCAGCTACTTACCGCTGGACCAGGCGTGCCAGACGAGTAGGGACCGGCCAGTTGACCGGCGGCTTACAGTACGAAAGCCAGTATGGTTGAAGGCAGCGCGTGATAGGAAACCGCTCCCAGAACAGATGGGCCGCGTTGGATTTGCTGCCGCTGCTCAGCGTAGTGCCACAGCTAGCTGAATGCCAAAAAACCCATTTTGCACTGCCGCCGACATGCTATACTCTATCCCCTGGCTGTCACGGCCTAAGGAGCAAAGAGTGTCATGGCATTACTAGGCATGGTGAACTGGTCAACCCACTGCTGGCAGGGCAAGGCCATAACCATTTCAGTGGTGACAGGGGTCCTGCTAGTTGGGTGCGGGAGCCAGCTCCCGGGCCCGGAACCAACTGACCCAGTTACTGAGCCAGCAGGCGTCTTCTTCGACGACTTCACCTACAGCAGCAACGCCGATCCCTACCTGGGCCTAATGGGGTGGAGCCTGCTGGACGGCATCGGCACGCTGCCGATGAACGCCCTGTACTCCCGAGACAACGTGTTCTTTCGCACTGACACGGCTGACTCCAGCAACCGCCTGGCAGCGCTGCAGGCTACCACACAAAATACTTTGCAGACTATGCGACTCGCCCAGATGGAGACCCCCATCCGGTTCTTCGAGGGTACCTATGCCGCCCGGGTCTTCTTTGATAACGCCGCCAAAGACTATCGGGATGGGAATGTCCAGACCTTCTACCTCATTAATGATGCACCGGCACTGGACCTGGATTTCGTCGAAATCGATTTTGAATATCTCCCCTACGATGTGTGGAACCCTGAAGACTTCCCGCCAGACATGTGGATGAACACCTGGCACATGTGGGAGAGCTGGGAGCCCTCAGTAGAATACAATAACTGCCTTGAGAACCGCTTCCGCCGAGCCTGCTGGTGGTCAACAAGCCTAGCTGGGTGGCACACCTTGCTCGTTCAAGTGAACCCTGACACCAAGGAGGTAAGATTCTACATCGACGGGAGGCTGCGAGTCACCACTGGGCGGAGGTACTATCCCAGGAGCGAGGTGAACATTTCCCTGGCCAACTGGGTCACCCACGATGCCATATCCCCGGGGAGCGCTCCCCAGTCCCGGACCTACACGTTCATGGTGGACTGGGTGCTGTACGCCAAAGATGTGGTGTTAGACCCGGGGGAAATGGCGGTGCTGGTGGCAGGGTATCGGGAGGCGGGGATTAGCCGGCAGGACACTATTGACGGGCAACCGAAGCCAGCCACTGGGTTGGGCGCAACAGCTACTGCTGCGAACCAGATCAACCTGAGCTGGC
>JACQHA010000167.1 GCA_016199255.1 Deinococcus sp. | reverse complement strand
TGTAGGGGCGACCGGCCGGCCGCCCCTACAAACGGGCCCAGACTAAGTGTGTTATACAGTGTGTTCTCCCGAATCTACACCCCCTGACCCGGAGCAATGGGCCGCAGTCAACGCGGTTTACGGCAGCAGCTCCGACCAGTCCACCGGCAGCTCGATCAGGAACATCTCCACCTGGCCGGTGCCTGAGCGGCCCCAGTTAGTGGTGAAGACCACCCGGGTGAAATCCCGGTTCACACTGGCCTGGGGCTCGGCCCAGTAGTCCTGCTCCTGATTTTCGTCGTACAGCGAGTGGGTATGCGCCAGCCGCACCACCCACCCGCTGGCTTTCAGCTCCACGGCAAACACCTGGTCGTCCATCCAGGTGTAATCAAGGGGGTGGCCGCCGTTATAAGTGGAGACCAGTGCCCAGCCGGGCCGGCGGAGGGCGCGCCCTGAAATGTGCAGGCCGATGGCGGTGTGGCTGAAGTCTATAGGCCACAGGGGCGTCACCACTCCGCTGGCCAGGTTAAGCATGGAGATGTTGTCGGTATCAAGATCCTGGTAGATCAGCACCTCCCGCCCTTGGCTGTCCAGGGCCAGGTCCCCGTGTCCCACAATGTCCAGCAGACCCCGCCCGTTGTTCAGGTCGCGGTCGTAGACCATCAGGCCGCAGGGGTTGGCGTCATCGCCCAGGCGGCCGGGCTGGCAGTTGTCGTCAAAGTAGGCGAGGAAATAGTTCCCCAGCGGGCTGATGGTCACGGTGTCAATCTCTTTATTGATCTCCGCAGTGCCGCGCAGGTCGCGAATGGCGCTGACCCGATCAGTTTGCACGTCGTAGACCAGAAGGGCCGTGGTCAGGTAGTCTTGGTCTTCCGCCATCAAGCCCCAGTAGCGGCTGTCCAACGAGGGGCTGCCCTCGTAGCGCGTCCACACCGCGGACAGCGTCTGCCCGGGGAAGTCAGCGGCGAAGTCATGAACTGTGGTTTGCGCTCCGGTCCGCACGTTGTAGGCCATCAAGCGGGTCTCATCGGAGTAGTAGAGCAGGTCCGGGTTGTCAGCGTCCCAGCGCGGGTCCACTGACCCACCGAAGGGCAGTTGACCGAGCGGCTGGAGCGTCTGCGCGTCGTACAGGTACCAGGTGGCAGCAACACCGCGCACCAGAATGCGGCTTTCATCTGCGTTGAAGGTTTGTACCCGCGAGTATTCGTTCTTCAGACCGGGCGAGGTATCTTCTGGGAACAAGTCAGATGTGCGATCGGTGACCCGTACCAGGCAGGTACCAAACACCGGATCGCGGAAGGGGACGCGGGGCGCGGGTTCGGGCAGAGGTGGCGTCTGGCGGACTTGGAAATCGGTGATGAACGGCGGTTGCGGGCCAGGGCAGAGAGAAGCAGCCCTGTTTGATGCGGTCTGGCACGCGGAAAACAAGGCTAGAATCAGTGCCAAGCATGAGCGCAGTGCCATGCCCTTTCTTTTCAGTCCTCTAGCCTCCTCATTACGATCCGGTTCCCGGCTTTGCTCAGGCTGATGTTGGGCAGGGTGATGAGGCCGTTAGCATCGGCCACCACCGTGCCAGATTGCACCACAGGGTTGGCTGGCAGCTGGTGGTTTTCCCAGGTGTAGCGGGTGCCGGGCGTGTGATTAAGGGCTTGTAGCCGGCGTGGGGTGATATCGGCAGTGGCAGTGGAGACCGGGGCAGCGCTGTGCAGGTATAGGGTCATTTCCCAGCGATCCGGCATGTCCACAATTGTGGCCGTTTCCCAGCGCGGGAAGCGGTTAAAGCCGCCGCGCGCGTCACCGTCTGTGGGGTTGCCGTTGCCCGGATCACCATTCAGGCTAAAGCGGCTGAAGGCCGGATAACTCTGATTGCGGACAAACTGGTAGATCCAGTCCTCATATTCCTCCTCAGATGACCACTCAGCGAACACCTCGGGAGGATGCTCACCGCTCACGTGGTCGCCTTGAGTCCAGTAGAGGATACCGCCAATGTGCCGGCTGGCATCTAGCGCGGCGAAGAAGGGCGGCATCTGGCCCCAGGGAATGGCATCATCGCCCTTCCGGGCGAACATGAGCATGAGCGGGAAGTCAATTTCCGGGTGGGCTCTAGCGTAAGCACCGGCGTTCACTCGCTCGGTCACCAGTACACCGTCATTGGTCATGATAGTTGGCTCGTAGCCCCAGAGCGGGAAATGGCGGTTGTTGGGGTCGAAGTTCAAGTTGACGCCAGGGACGGTATTTTCTCCGGCGGCAAACAGGGTGGGGCGGCGAATGCCATAGGCCCACTGGGCCACCCCACCCATGGAGCCGCCTTTCATGTAGACCCGGTTGAGGTCGATCTTGAACCCCTGGCTGCGGTTCAGTACCCAGTCTATGATCCAGTCCACCCGGCGCTCGGTGTAGTTGACCACTAGGCCCTCGGTGGGTGGGCGCCGCGTGCCGTAGTTAGAGTTGTAGCCATACCACATGCTGGCGCCGTAGAGGTTGGCGGTGATGATGGGATCGAAGTCGTCAGCTGCCAGCACGAAGCGCCCCGGCTCGGGAACGCTGTGGCCGCCGCCAAAGTAGCTATCGCTAAAGTAGTGGAAGAGGACCATCAATGGATAGGTGTCTGCCGGGTTCCACACCTCTGGTGTGGTGATGCGGAAGATGTAGGGCACGCTCCGGCGGTTGGCATAGCCATAGTCGGAATAGCGGCCAGTGGGATCAAAGCGACCCAGCCAGACAATAAAGACCTGGCGGTTCGCTTCGGCCAGTGGATCGGGAATCTCCATAAATTGCCGCACCGGGCTCACTGGCGCCACAGTTTCCGCTACTGGCCCAGTGCTGTTGGCTGGCCCAATGGCCCGGTTCTCGTTACCCTGGACCACACTGGTGACAGCGTAATAGTACGCGCCAGATGACTCGACCGTATAGACGTAGAGCCCGGTACCGTCGGGCAGCGGACCACCGCTGAAGGGGGTGCTCAGCCGGCCGTCATTTTCCGCCAGCCGGGGGAAGGTGGCCGAGCCCTGGGGCACCTGGTCAACTTGCTCGGCAGCGGCCAGGTTATCGCTGGTAATGGGGGTGGTGTGGCGATAGATGCGGTAGGCAGTTTCGGGATCGCTGCCGGCGATCTCACTCCAGGTGATGAAGGTCTGGCCGTCACGGTACTCTGCTCTGACGCTGGAGACCTGGGTGGGATAGGTGCCGGTGCCAGCGTAAGTGATTTCCAGATACGGCCGGGTGGCGGCATCAGGGTGCTCGCTGGAGTGAGCAATAGCGTCTAGAGCAAGGGTATTGCGCCCATCCAGCAGGAATCCCTGGTTGGGAAAGTCGCCGCTGACCCAGCCCTGGGCAGCGGAAGTGACGTCCCACTCACTCCAGAAATTCTCGACTCCATCGCCGTAGTTCTTGGGGTGGGAGAAGATGCGGTCGACTGGGGTGGCACTGAGCGCGGTAAAGACGTTGCCGGACCGGGTCCAGGGAACGCCGCTCCGGCGGGCGGTGGTGGTGGCCTGGTTCTCAGCCCACAGGCCGCGCCCTTCTGGGTCAGTGACGCGATACAAGTTCATCAGGTAACCCGACCTGCCCTGCTCAGCAGCACCGTAGGCCACCTCCCAGAAGAGGCGGAGTTTGGCACTGAAGATAGTGCTCCCGATGGGGATGGCTGATAGATCAAAGTAGATCAGGGTGTGCTTGTCGAAGTCGTCCCGGATACCCAGGTTGGTGCTGTCCTCATTGCCACCCTCGGTCAGCAGGGCATCCTGGGTGACGCCGGTGAAATTGGCAGTAGAGTGTTCCCCCCAGCGGTGGGTGACGCGGGCCCCGCTAGAGGTCGTCGCTGCCTTAGCAGATCCTCCACTGGCCAGGTCGGCCCAGCTGCCTCCGGCCAGGAGGGCCAGCCCTAGAAAAGCGCAGAGCAACCATCGGGTGGTTTTCACGGGGTCCTCCTTTCATAGGCCCCCAGGTCAGGCTTGCTGTCGCGTGGCTGACCGTCGAAGTCGTCGCGCGGCGCGCCTTCAGTCGTGCCCTTGTCAATGGCCGGGCTGGTCGGGAGGAGGTGGGCATCGAACGAATCAATAGATGTGCTGACCAACCCTGGAGGCCTCCCACAGATGTCGTGCGGGCCTGGACAGGCATCGTCCTTCACGCCATCAATCAAAGAGTAGTCAATATCGAAAGGACTGCGAGGGAATGTTTCTTCATAGGCCAGACAGGCTCGATCATCAGGCTGGAGGAAATCAGTGTAACCCATAAAGATATTGTTGCGCAGGAGGATCTTTTCAGAACCGTTGCAGTTCCCGGTGCACTCTGCCGCGACGATGCAGTCTCCCTCGCTGGCCAGCGTGCTACTGGTCACGGTGACCTGATCGCCCGGCCTCAGATCGAGGGTCAGGGCTGTGCCGCCAGCACGACAGATCGGCTCCACATTGTAGGTGAATGGTTGGCCATCAAAGTAACCACAGTTGCCGACGATGATTGAGTTCTCGATGAGGACTGGGCCGGTGGTCTTGATTTGTTGACCGTCGTTGCCCTCGGCGATAGTACGACGGATCTCGATGAAAGACCCAGGAATGCGAGCATAGAGGAGATCAAGGCCGTCCGATGTGTTGTGGAGAAACTTCGAGTCCTCGATGATCCAGTGTCCACCCGTCTCGCCGGTGCCGACTCCGTCGCCATAGCCCCCGGCTTCCTGGCCCCAGCAGCCGGTGGGCTGACCACCCGGCCAGGTTTCCCCACAGCCGTTCCACTCCACCGTCCAGCGCTGGAACCGCATGGTGCCGGAGTTCGAATCGCTGCCCTCCCAAAGGTCGCCGTCCCAGCCGACCAGGCCATTGCCGGCGATGCGCACGTTCTCCACTGTCCAGTCGGTGAGGCGACCGGCATGCACGCCAGCAGATGCCAGCCCGTGGATGTTGAGGTCACGGAGATGCACGTTGGCCGAGTCTTCCGCGTAGATGCCTCTGACGGCCCAAGCCCCGAAGGGGAAAGTATCGCGTTCGCACCTGAGGCCCCCGGTGTGGGATTCGACGCAGCCGGAGTGATCAGTGATTTCCAGATAAGCGATCTCGACATTGCTCGCATCGGTGAGGTTGAGAATAAGGTCCACTCGCTCTGTTCCCCACAGTTCAGGCGGATTCGAGTCATCGGCCCCAAGGATGCGAGTGGGGTGAGTCGGATCGGGGCCACTCGGAATGGCTGCCATGAAGCAACCCCAGGGATAATCCGCATCGCAGTTATCAGCTCCCGGCGCGCCGTAGCCCATCATGTAATTACCTGCTGCGATGATCAAGCTGTCACCGCCAGCAATGCGCGGTTCGCCCTCCGGTGGGAGCGCCCGGAACGGATGGTCCCAGGCGCAGGATTGTCCCGTCCCGCTGCCCGGGTAGGGCGCGTTCACCAGGCCAGTGCATTGTTCCGGCGAGCCCCCATCGGGGCGCACGTACCAGGTGGTGTAGCTCTGGGGTAACGGGGTTCCGGCCCCAGAGCAGACGCTGAGAATTACTGCCACGAAGGAAAGAAGTGAGACGATTTTCATGAGCTCTACCCCCCTCTTAGTCATAAGCTTCCTCATAGCTAGCAGCGACGTGGGTAGTACGCCTTATTTACCACGTCTCGTACTCACTCTGGATCAGCCAAATGGCCAGTTCCCCCGGACCCTGGCTGGGGCTGCGGTAAGAACGCCGTAATAGCCCTGTAGCGACTGCGGGCTACATTACCTTAGGTCTATGTATAGCGGTGTAGTGGCAGCAGTACTCCCTCCGGGATCTTCTCAGGTCGGCAGATCGCCCTGGCCGTCTGGGACGCAGCCAAGACGCCTTGGCAGACAAGGCCAAGACGCCTGTTGCCTAGGCTGGTGCCGGGAGGGGTGGCGGGGGTGAAAGACTTGAAGTCTCTGGAGCAGATGCAGGTTCGCCCGGGCGGCGTCTCCTTGGGACCTTACTCTCTGGCCAGCCATCCCCTGTTTGCCCCGCAGGCTGCTGCGGTAAGGCCGGAAGGGGTGGCTGTGTCGCCTGACGGGGCCCGCCTCTATGTGACTAGCAGCGCAAGCGGCACAGTTTCGGTGCTGGATACCACTACCCACAAAGTGATTGCCACGGTGGCAGCAGGGAAGAGCCCGCGGGGTATGGCCCTGTCGCCTGACGGAGCTCGCCTCTATCTGGCGAACTTGCTCAGTGACACTGTCACCGTGCTGGACACCGCTACCCTGGCCCCGGTCGCCACGGTGCCGGTGGGGGCTGAGCCTTTTGGGGTGGCGGCGCATCCTGATGGCACCAGGGTCTATGTGGCCAGCTCTCTCAGTGGCGTAGTGTCGGTAATAGACGCGGCCAGCAACATAGTGACCGCTACCGTGCCGGGAACGCGTGGTTCCCTAAGTGTGGCAGTGCATCCTAATGGCAGCAGGGTCTATGTGACCAACTCCTCCACCGCCACGCTGGCTGTCATTGATGCCACTACCAATACGCTGATGGCCACGATCCTGATGGGGGTTGACCAGGATGGTTTCCCGAATCGCCCCTACGGAGTGGCCGTGTCCCCCCATGGCGCCAGAGTCTACGTGGCTAACTTCCTCAGCGGCAGTGTCTCCGTGCTCGATAGCGCTACCCATGCAGTGTTTGCCGTGATACCCATGGGGGTGAATCTCAGTGGCGCTCCCCATCGCCCCTATGCTGTGGCGGTACATCCTGGGGGCACGCGCGTCTACGTGGCCAACTTGCTCAGCGCTACCGTCACGGTTCTGGACGCTGCTACCCGTACTATCGTCGCCACAGTGCCAGTAGGCAGCAACCCGCGCGGCGTGGCGGTGTCGCCCAATGGGGCCTATGTCTTTGTGCCCAATGCCGGTAGTGACACCGTATCGGTCATTGACACGGCTACCAATTCCGTGGTCGCCACAGTAGCGGTCGAGGCTGGGCCAGAGGCCCTCACCCAGCGGCGGCTGGCGGTGGTGGGATAAGGCTTAGCGCAGGCTGCACCGATTATCTCTAGTAATACGCTAAACTAACTCTAGCTAGCACCTGGTGAGCGTTGCCCCGGCGTCCCCGGGGGGGGCTGGCCATAGGCCTGGCAAGGAGGGGGGGGTATGAAGCTCTCGTTCAGGCTCCTGGCTGTTTCTGGGCTGGTGCTGGCAGGCTCTGCTGGCTGGGGGCAATCCTCTAGGCTAGTGGCGTATGTGGCCAACTCCGGCAACGACACGGTCTCGGTGATTGACGTAGCCACCAGTACCGTGCTCGCCACAGTAGGCGTGGGAGACAATCCCAGTGGGGTGGCGCCGCACCCCGATGGCAGCCGGGTCTATGTGACCAACCGGGGGAGTGGCACTGTCTCGGTGCTGGACACGGCCAGTAACGCCGTGCTCGCCACAGTAGGCGTGGGAGAAGGTCCTATTGGGATCGTGGTGCATCCTGATGGCACCCGGGTCTATGTAGCGAACTCCCGGCTGTTTTTCAGCAATACTGTGTCGGTGATTGATACAGCCAGCAATACGGTGACGGCGCTGGTACGGGTGGGGGATCATCCCTGGGGTGTGGCAGTGCATCCTGCCGGCACCTGGGTCTATGTAACGTATGGAGCCTTGAGCAGCGCTGTCTCGGTGGTTGATACCACCACCCAGGCAGTAGCAGCTATGGTGCCGGTGGAGTTCGGCACCTGTGAGGGCGTGGCGGTACACCCCGATGGCAGCCGAGTCTATGTGGCCAACTCCCGGTTGTTCTTCAGCAACGCTATCGCAGTGATTGACGTGGCCAGCAACGCCGTGGCTGCCACAGTGCCAGTGGGGGATTATCCGCGGGGTGTGGCGGTGCATCCTGCCAGCACCTGGGTCTATG
>JACQHA010000162.1 GCA_016199255.1 Deinococcus sp. | reverse complement strand
CACCTCCAGCATGCTGGAGCCGCTTCTAGAGCACGGCTATTATCGTGACGAGCAGGAGAAAGCGCTGCTCCCCAGGCTGCTGGGCGTCGTCAAGCGTATTGAAGCTGCCCGGGAGAACGTGGGCATGGCGGAACTCCTGGGCAAAATGGCTACTCCCGGCCGCCTGGCGCCTGGTGACGTGGCAGAGGGCCGGGTGGTGCTGGTCAACGCTTCCGGAGTGCTGGTGGATGTCGGCACCCGCCAGGAGGGGCTGATTGCCGCTAGTGAGCTGGCTGAGGAAAGCAAGCTAGCCAGCTTGCGCCCCGGCGACCGGGTGCGGGTAATGATTGTGGCAGACAGTGAAGAAGAGGGGCTGGTGCTTTCCTGGCGTCGCGCTGCCAAGGAGGGCGCTTGGCTGGACCTGGAAGCGGCGCAGCGCACCAGCAAAGCGCTCACCGGCACAGTGAGCAGCCTGACCAAAGGCGGGGTGGTGGTGGACCTGGGCATCCGCGCCTTCATGCCCGCCTCGCACTGCGACCTGCGCCGCATAGAGGACTTATCGAGCCTGATCGGCCAAGAGGTGCAGGTCAAGGTGCTGGAGCTGGACCGCCGCCAGAACCGGGTGGTGGTGTCGCGCCGGGCTTTTTTAGCCGAGGACAGCGAGAAGCGCCGCGCCCAGACGCTGGCGGCGCTGAAGCCAGGGGAGGTGGTGCAGGGCACCGTAACCCGGGTCACTGATTTCGGCGCCTTTATCGACCTGGGTGGCATTGACGGCCTGGCCCACGTGTCGGAGCTGAGCCGGGGCCAGGTGGAGCATCCCAGTCAGGTGGTGGCCGTGGGCCAGCTGGTGCGCGCCGAGGTGCTGGCGGTGGACAGCGAGCGGGGCCGGGTCAGCCTCAGCTTAAAACGCCTCACTGCTGACCCCTGGGCGGAGCTGGGGGACTATGCCGTGGGCCAGAAAGTGCGGGGCATAGTGACCAAGCTGCTGCCCTTTGGCGCCTTTGTGGAGCTGAAGCCTGGTCTGGAGGGCCTGATCCATGTCTCGGAGCTGTCCTGGAGCAAGCGGGTGAAGCATCCCGAAGAGCTGCTGAAAAAAGGCGAGGTGGTGGAGGCGGTGATCCTGAAAGTCGAGCCAGAGCAACGCCGCCTCTCTTTGAGCCTGCGCCAGGGCGGGGGCGATCCCTGGGAGACCCTGGAGCAGCGCCACCCGGTGGGCAGCATCTTGGAGGGCCAAGTCACCCGGGTTACCGACTTTGGCGCCTTTGTGCAGGTGGAAGAAGGTATTGAGGGCCTGGTGCATGTGTCTGAGCTTGATTTGGAGCAGGTAGACGACCCCCGGCGAGTGGCGAAGGCCGGCCTGCCTTTGAAAGCCAAGGTGCTGGCCATTGACCTTACGAACCGGCGGATCCAGCTCTCCCGCAAGGCCGCCCTGGCCGATGACGAGCCCCAGATAGCTGCTGAACTGCCCCAGCCGGAGCGCCCGGCTACTTTAGGGGACGTGTACGGGCACTTGTTCAAGACCTTGAAACTGCCGGAAGAGAAGTGAGCCGCTAAGGTTCCAGATCCTCCGGCCGGACTGGTTGGCCAAAGAACTGATCCCGGTAGTAATAGCGGCCAATACCTGCCGCCTGGGCAAACGCCTCATCTTCCGCTGAGTCCCCTACCATCGCCGATCGTAGTAGGTCCAGCCCCCAGTCTAGGGCGGCAGTGAACGCCATCCCCGGTGCGGGCTTGCGGTTAGGATGGTGAATAGCGTAGGCCCGCACTGTCCCCTCTGGGTGGTAGGGGCAGTAGTAGGCCGCATGCAGGTTGAGCAGTCTGACCGTGGCCTGGGTAGTGGCCCGGGCCTCGGCTTCGCCGTGGAAGCCAAACGCCACCCCCCCCTGGTTCGTGACGCCAATCAGCAAGTATCCCGCTTCTCGCCACAGCGCCAGCACCGGTGGCACGTCGCTCAGGATCACAATGCGCTCTGGGCGCTTAGGAGGCAGCTTGCCGCTTATGGTGGTGCGCACGGTGCCGTCAAAGTCTAGAAACAGGGCTCTGGCCATGCTGGGCCAGTATAGCGCTTGTTGCTAGTGACTTGTTATAGGGAAACTGCTACCCAGTAAAGGGGATCAACTGCCTATTTGGGGAGGGCTCAGTGGGATCTGGCGCTGACGTTCTGCGGGAGCTGGCAAACAATGGCGACTGGCGGGTGCGGCTGGCGGTGGCTGGCAACCCAGTGGCCCCAGAGGATGTACTCAGCCGGTTAGCCAAAGACCTAGAGAGCAGTGTGCGGCGCTCCGTGGCGGCCAATCCCGGCACGCCACTGGCCGTGCTGCACGCTCTAGTAGGCGATGCCGACGGTGGGGTGAGCAGTGCCGTGCCCAAGGCGGTACGGCTGGCGGTGCCCCGGGAACCGGGCGCCGACGTGGCGGTG
>JACQHA010000161.1 GCA_016199255.1 Deinococcus sp. | reverse complement strand
GACTCGTCCGCCATCCGCACCGGCAGCGAGTCAGAGTCGGCAGTGCTGAACACCACCACAGCACGTACCCCCAGCTCATGGGCAGCGCGCAGCACACGCAGGGCGATTTCACCGCGGTTGGCAATCAGGATCTTGGTGAACATACTAATCCGGGACAATCACCATCAGCACCTGGCCCTGCTCCACGGGCTGGGCGTTGGTGGCTACAATGGCCGCCACTGTGCCGGCGACCTCGGCCTCGATCTCGTTCATGAGCTTCATGGCCTCAATAATGCAGAGCACCTCCCCTACTTTCACCTGGCTGCCCACTTCCACAAAGGGGGGCGCACCCGGCGAAGGAGAGAGGTAGAAGGTGCCCACAATGGGCGCCGTCACCTGCACCCCCTGGGGCAGCTCCTGGGCGCTGGGGGTGGCAGCTGGGGCCGCAGGAGGCGGGGCAGTGGGTGCAGGGACCGGTACGGCGGGCGGCGGCTGGGCTGGCGCTACGACTACCTGGGGCGGGGGCTCAGCGTCGCCCCGGCGCACAAACACCCGGCCGCTAGTGGATTCCCATTCGAATTCGGTGATGTTATAGTCCTCCAGGACCTTGAGCAGACGCCTGAGGTCCTGGCTCTTCATTACGCCCTACCGAGATACTTGCCGCTGCGGGTATCAACTTTGATCACCGTCCCCTGCTCTACAAACAGGGGAACACTGACCACTGCTCCAGTCTCCAGCTTGGCCGGCTTCGACCCGCCCGACACCGTATCGCCCCGGAGCCCGGGATCAGTCTCAACAATCCGCAGCTCCACAAAGTTGGGGAGGCGCACCGCCACCGGCCGCCCCTGGTACATGTCTACCTCTACCTCGATGCCGTCCTTGAGCCACTTGACCCCATCGCCAATGATCTTTTCGGACAATGACATCTGGTCAAAGGTCTCCAGGTCCATAAACACCCGCTCGTCGCCGGAGGCGTACACGTACTGCATCTTCCGGCCTTCCACATAGGCATCTTTGAGTTTCTCCACGGAGCTGAAGGTGCGCTCGATGGTGGCGCCAGTCTCCAGGTTGCGCAGCTTGGTGCGCATCAGGCCCTTGGCCATCGCCATCTTCAAAAAATTGCAGTCAACAACCTCAAAGAGTCCTTCATTCAACTCAATTTTAGCCCCTGGTCTCAACTCACCTGCTTCAATCATAGGTCTCCTCTGGCTCCTCTCTTCACTGGCTGCGCCTGGGGCAACGCGGCCGCTTCCTGCGCCAGGTTGGTCACCCGGCCTTCTAGGCCTAGCTCCCGAATCAGCGCCTGGTAGCGCTCTGGCTTGAGTGGCCCTGGCGCCCCCTCTTTGGCTACCAGCAGCGCTTCTATAACATTGGTGCCAAAGGAACGGCCATCGAGCTCCGGCGTGGTCGTGACCAGGGTGGCCAGGCCCCGCCCACGCAAGAGCTCCACATCCTCGCTGGTTACTGTATTGGTGATCATCACCTTGCTCCCCAGATCCTGGGGCAAATGGCGGCGGATGAAGTGGAAATCGCCGGCAATCACCTCGGCCCACTGGTAATAGCGGCTGCGCCAGTCGGCCTTGGAACTCTCCTGCTGACTCCCAGTAGGGTAGAGCCACTGAAAAGGCAACTGGGTGAGCACTGGCAGGAGCAGCGCCGCCAGCAGGCGTATGGTGCTCAGGCGGTAGATAGGCACTGGCAGGCCCAGGCTGAAAATCAAATCGCCAAACAGCACTCTTGCCCCTGCCTCCACCAGCCCCTCGGCCATGCCAAAGCGGTCCACGGCGCTCACCAAAAGCACCCGGCGGTGGGCTAAATCCAGTGTCCCGGCCAGCTCCTGCACCACCTGGCGCTCCAGGGTGTTTTTCAGGCCACTGCCGTCCACCACCGGCGTCACCTGGGCAGCTTTGGCCAGCTTAGCGGCATCGCGGATCAGGTAGCGCCGGCCGCCGGCCACTAAATAGAGGTCAATGCCCCCCAGGCCAATGGCCGCCACCTGGCCGTCCAGCTCCCGGATCAGCTGCACTGCCCGGTCCATGCTGCCATCGGTGCCGATCCGCTCCAAGACAAACCGCTCCCCCGCCAGCTCCAGCTCGGCACGGTGGTCGCGGCGGGAGGAACCCAGGCTGACAGAGACTACGCGCTTCGCGCTGCTCACCTCCCGGTGCGGTATTGTAGCAGAATGTAGTGCAGAGCCACGAAAGAGCGTCAGGACAGGGCTGACCGTGGATTCCTGAGGAGAAGGGGATTCCCTACGGTTCGCAGTTGGTCACTGCCTCACCTTCAGTACAGGTATCTGTTCCTGGCCCGCCATCGAGCGTGTCCATGCCAAGGCCACCCTGGAGGGTGTCGTCGCCTTCATCGCCACTGATGCTATCATCGCCGAAACTACCTCGGAGGACGTCGTTACCAGTACCACCGGTAATGACGTCGTTGTCGAAACCCCCGTCGATGGTATCGTCCCCTGGACCACCGGCCAGCGTGTCGTTGCCGAAGTCTTCTAAGATGACGTCGTGGCCGTCACCACCGTCGACCTGATCATTGTCCCGGCCCGGAAAGATGAGGTCATCGCCGGCCTCGCCGAAAATAGTGTCATTGCCGAAAAGGCCGTCCAGGCGGTCGTCTCCGGGACCGGCGTTGATAAGGTCATCCTCCCTGCCCCCGTCGATGACGTCATCACCCTCCCCCCCGGTGAACGTGTCGTTGTCATTACCGCCGTCGAGGCTGTCATCGCCGGTTCCGCCATTGAGAAAGTCACTGTCGTTCTCGCCAAAGAGGACGTCGTCGCCCTCCCCCCCAATGAGCGTGTCGAAGTCCT
>JACQHA010000032.1 GCA_016199255.1 Deinococcus sp. | reverse complement strand
GTGGGATTGTTGGGGTTGCACAGGAAGACGAGGCGAGGATCCTGTTCCTGGATCGCAGATAGCCCTGCATCTAAATCCCAGTGAAAGCCTGTGGCTTCTTTGGCTTTAAAGTTATAGACAGCGGCCTCTACCTTCATGCACGCCGCCTCGTACTCGCCGAAGGTAGGGGCAAAAATGAACGCCCGGTCATCTTTGCTGAGATAGGCCCTGGCCAATAGATGAATAAGTTCTGTAGAGCCGTTGCCAACCAGAATTTGGGCCAGCTCAACGTTCAGGTGAGCTGCCAGAGCCTCTCGGAGTTTCAAGCACTGGCGATCCGGGTAAGTCGTAATATCTACCTTTGCCATTGCCTCAACCACACCGTGCGGTAGGCCCAGAGGATTGATGCTGGCGCTGAAGTCCAGCACATCGCTGGGGTCTACGCCCAGGGAGCGAAGCTCCACCAGGTTCAGCCCACCATGCACCGGGTACACTGAAGTCCCCATGATTCCTCCTTAATTTGCCAGCATTTGACGCGCCATGAGCAGGCCTGCAGTCACCATCACACCTGGCACCGAAGCTGCGTAGTTCACCATAACCGCACGGCGAATGTCGCCCGGGACTGGCTCACGAAGCCCTTCGCCCAGCCGATAATGTTCTGGCTTCTCGAGGGCAACCCCCAGCAAGCCTGCCATGGTGCTCATCGTCCAGCCTGCGTTAGGGCTTTCCGTCTTGTTGTGCTCCTTCCACATCCTTTCCCATCCTTGGCCGACCGGTAGTCGCATCATTGCTCCAGCTACGACCATCAACAGGGCACTGAGGCGAGCTGCTACCAGGTTAGCGAGGTCGTCCAGCCGCGCTGACGCCTTGCCCAGGTACTCATAACAGCCGTGATACCCAAGCATGCTGTCCAGGGTATTCAAAGCCCGGTACCCAAAGGCGCCGGGCAGCCCCAGCAGGCCGAAGGCCAGCCATGGGCCAATATAGCTGTCTGTGATGTTTTCCGCCACCGACTCCACAGCGGCCGATGCCATCAGGGGAGCTGTCAACGTCTTTGTATCGCGACTGACCAGGCTCTTCAGATTTTGCCGCGCCTCCTCCAGGTCGCCGCTTTCGAGAGCACGACCGGTCTTCAACGCTGCCCGGCTCAGTCCCTTCACCGTAAAGGTAGTCTTGAGTAGCACTGCAGTTCCCAGTATGTATGCCACCGAACCGAATTCCCGTAATCCCAAGGCCAACCACCACACGGCCCCACCAAAGACCGAGGGTACTACTATGGCGATGCTGACTCCTGCCAGGAAGGGAAGTACACGACCCGACCGGGGCGAGAACTGCTCCAAGAGTGAGGTGAGCCTGCCCATCCACACTACCGGGTGTAGCACCGATGGCGGCTCGGGCAGGACCGCGTCGAGTGCCACCGCCATGAGTAGCACCCCAACATCCAGATAGCCATCTCCAAGCCACAACCACCACGTCATTAGCCATTACCCTCCCCACGATAACGGCGAGAGGAACATAGATGGCGCCATCGCCTCCACGGCGATGCCTACCAGGAGAACGACCACCTCAGTGGTCTCATTCACTGTCCCGTAGGTATCTCCAGTGAGACCTCCCAGCAAGCCCGCCATCCAGCGGCCAAGGCCCAAGGCCAGGGCAGTAGCCACCGCCAATAGCAGAACCCCAGCAGCACCCGCTAGCAATAGGCTAGCAATAAAGGTTGTAGCGAATCCCACAGCTACCTGCCACCGATTCCGGCTCTGCTGGAAGGCAATCCCCATACCCTGTAGCCTAGCATAGGGATACACCTCCATGTCTATCAGCATACCCCAGCGGGATAGGCAGGGAAACAACACCAGCAGCGGGGCCCGAATCGAAACAGGCAGGCTCACCACTGCCGTCCACTTGAGCAGCAACAGGCTCACACCCCCAACTACGGCAAAGGCACCAATATGAGGATCATGCAGTATCTCCAGCCGCCGTTCCTGGGTGTAGCCGCCTAACAGGCTGTCGCAGGCGTCCATAAACCCCTCGATGTGCAACGCCCCTGTCAGCACTATCAGCATGACTACCAGCACCGCACCATTCAGCAGGGATGGGAAGAGGGCCTGCAGCGCCAGGTCAATGCCCGCCAGAGCCCCACCCAGCATCAAGCCCACCAGAGGAAAGTAGGCACGGGCTGATGCCAAATCGTAGGGCATGTTATGCAGCGCCACAGGCAGCACTGTCAAAAAGCTAATGGCCAGTCGCAGCCCGTTCAATGGTCCAGCTCCGTAGCTGGCGTTCGTCTCAGCGCTCGGTCCGACACCCCTGCCTCCTTGAAGGTGGCCATCTCGCTAAGACACGCGGCGGCCGCCTCCACAATACCCATGGCTAACACGGCACCTGTGCCCTCGCCCAGCCGCATGCGGAGATCCAACAGAGGACGCAGCCGTAAATGCGCCAGCACAGCACGGTGTCCTCGCTCTGCTGAACGGTGGGATGCGATAAGATAATCCCGAGCAGTAGGGCACAAGCCGCAGGCGATGAGCGCCGCCGCACCCGAGATGAAGCCATCCAGGACTACGGCGCGGCGCATCATGGCACCACCCAGTACCACTCCCGCCAGCACGCCGATTTCGAATCCTCCCACCTTTGCCAGCACGTCCAGAGCATCCCCCGGGTCAGGGCGGTTGATCAAGAGGCATCGCCGCACAACCTCTACTTTGTGCCTCAGCTCCTCTGGCGTGCGTCCAGTGCCCTTACCTGTGGTCTCCTCCGGTGGTCTACCGGTTAGAACGGTAGCAATGGCGCTTGAGGCGGTGGTGTTGCCAATACCCATATCGCCGGTGCCAATAAGGTCTGTTCCTGCCTCGGCAACCTCCATCGCCAGATGCACACCCGCTAGAAGGGAGTACTCAGCCTGCTCCCTGGACATGGCCGGGCCACCGCTGATATCAGCAGTGCCTCTGCCTGCACGAACGCGGTGCAGATCTGGATGAGAGGGGAGTTCAGTAGCTATCCCCGCGTCTACGACTACCAGGCGCACATCGGCATGTCTGGCCATGACACTGACAGCAGCACCCCCTGCAAGGAAGTTCAGCACCATCTGGGCGGTTACCTCCCTGGGGTAACCAGTGACACCCTGAGCCACCACGCCGTGATCGCCTGCCGCCACGATAACCGTCTTCCCTCGAGGCTGGGGTCGCTCTTGCCCGAAGATGCCGGCAAGCTGGATAGACAGAGCCTCCAGCCGCCCGAGGCTACCCGGCGGTTTGGTGAGGCGACGCTGCCATAGTCGCGCTCTCCGCGCAGCCTGCGCGTCAGTAGGTCGGATACGGACCAGCACTTCCGAAAGGCTGACATCGCTCATGTAATGTGCCTCCTAAAACTCAATGCCCGCCTGGGCCCTGATGCCCTGATCCCGATAGGGATGTTTGACTACCTGCATCTCGGTCACCAGGTCTGCGTAATCAATGAGTTCCTGGGGGGCGTAACGGCCCGTGATGATCACATGGAGCAGAGGACGTCGTTGCTGGAGTACCTCCAACACCTCCACCACAGGGATCCAGCCGTAGTGCAACGGATAGGTGAACTCGTCCAGGATGATAATGTCATCCTCACCAGAGAGGATGGCCGCCTTGCAATTTTCCCATTGCTGCACTGCCAGGGCGCTGGTTGTGGCTAAGTCCTTGGAACGCCAGGTGAACCCATCTCCCATCGCCTGAATAGGTATGCCCAGCTTCTTAGCGGCTCGGTGCTCCCCGAAGTG
>JACQHA010000155.1 GCA_016199255.1 Deinococcus sp. | reverse complement strand
TCCAGGGCCCGGGCCAGCTCACTGAACTCGGCCACCTGGGGGGTAGGGCGCCGAGAAAAGGGCAGGAAGCGGTGCCAGAGCTCATCGGGGATCGGCGCTTCCGGCTCCCCAGGTGGCGGGGGCGCCATCGTGGGGGCAGGAGCAGGGGCGGCTGCTGCCGGCTCCGCTTGCCGTGCCGGCTGCTGGTGCACGGTGGGCAAGAGCTCAGGTGGCACCATTCTGGTGGCCACCTCCCAGAGCCGCGTTTCAGTGACTGGCACCACCTGGCGCACTGCCTCAAACACTGGGCCGCGCAAGACAGCTCCCACCTGCTCGGCTGGGGCGGTGGCCGGGTCCAGCCCGGCGTGGCGCAGGGCTCTCTCCAAGAGGCAGCGCGCCGCCCGCAGCGGCAGCACGCTGGAAAGCGCCAGGGCAGCTGACTCAACTGGCTTCATGGTCAGTGAAAATCTCGTCTAGCTGGCCGGAGTCTACCAGCACCTCCCGGGGTTTCGACCCCTGGGCCGGCCCGATGATCCCCAGGCCTTCCAAGGAGTCAATGAGCTTCCCCGCTCTCGCGTGGCCCACCCGCAGCCGGCGCTGCAACCGGCTCACCGACGCCTGGCCATCTTCCATCACCAGCTCGGCAGCGGGGCGCAGCAGCTCATCATGCAGGTCCACGGCGCTTGGTAAGCCCTTTTCTTCTGGCGTGGCCACCTCGAAGTCGGCGCTAAACTGTTCACCGAACTGGTCTATAAAGGGCTGGTTCCCCAGGAACGTTACCAGCCGCTCCACCTCGGCTTCGGAGAGGAACGGTGCCTGCAGCCTAATCGCCTTGCTCAGCCCCGGCATGTCAAACAGCATATCGCCCCGGCCGGTCAAAGTCTCGGCGCCCACTGCATCCAGAATAGTGCGGGAGTCGTGGCTGGAGGAGACGGCAAACGCCACCCGGGCGGGGATGTTGACTTTGATCAGGCTCGTGAGGATGTCCACTGAAGGCCGCTGGGTAGCCAGCACCAGGTGCATCCCGGTGGCCCGCGCCAGCTGGGCCAAACGCATAATGGCCGCCTCCACCTCTCTGCCCGAGGTGATCATCAAATCAGCTAGCTCGTCAATGACAATGACCAGATAGGGGAGAGGAGCGTCCAGCTCTGCGACCTGGCCCTGCTTGATCTTGGCGTTGAGCTGTTCCAGGTTACGGCAACCAGCATGGGACATGATGCTGTAGCGGTGTTCCATGTGGGCCACTGCTCCTTGGAGCATGGCCGCTGCCTCCAGGGGCTGGGTCACCACCGGGCGCAAAAGATGCGGCAGCCCCTCGTACTGGGTAAGTTCCACCATTTTGGGGTCCACCAGTAGCAAGCGCAGCTGGGTGGGCAGGTACTTATAGAGCAGCGAGGCGATAATCACGTTGACACACACCGACTTGCCGGAGCCAGTGGAGCCAGCAATGAGCAGGTGGGGCATTTTGATCAGGTCCGGCACCTGGTAAGTACCGTCAATGGCCTTGCCCAGAATAATGGGCAGCTCCGCCCGGCTCTTCAGAAACCCTGACTCGCTCATAGCCTTGCGGAAGCTAATGCTCTCCCGCTGCTCGTTGGGGATCTCCAGGCCAATGGCCGCCTTGCCAGGAATCGGTGCCTCCACCCGCACGCTCCCGGCACGCAGCGCTAAAGCCATGTCATTGGCCAATGCGGCAATACGGCTGATTTTCTCGCCGTGGCCGGGGCTCACCTCGAAGCGAGTGACTGTAGGGCCCCTGGCCCAGGCCACCACCTCTGGCGGCTCGGTGATGCTGCCGTTGGGGTTCTGGACCGCCGGCTTGCCCACCCTGGCCAGGAGGCCAAAGTTGGCCAGGGCGCGGTTGATGATCTGGGCCCGCTCCCGGGTTTGCGCCTCCAGCTTCTTCTCATCGACGGCACTAGGCGGCGGCTCATCGAGCAAGTCCAGGCCAGGCAGCTGCAGCTTGCTGGCCGGGGAGCGTTTGGGCGCTTTGGCCGCGGCTTTCGGCTGGGGAGCCGGGGTGGGTGGAGGTGGTGCCGCCTCGGGGCTCGGCTCTATCCAGGGCAGGTCGCCTTTGATCTCCGGCTCTGGCGCCGCGGCTGGTGTGGGAGCAGGCGGGGGCGGCGCCGGAGAGCGCTCCGGATGCAGCTGGCGCAATAGGTCGGCAAATTCTGATCGGTAGCTTTCCAGCTCCCCAAGGGCCTGGCGCTCGTCGAAGCGCAGGTCCTGGCTCAGGCGCTTATCGAACTCTGTGATGCCCGGCGAAGCCGGGGCCTGCTCGATTTCTGCCACGAATTCCTGCCACTGGAGGTACGTGGCGATCTGGCGCTCGTTAGTGGTCAGCTCTGGGCCAAAGGAGTCATACAGCTCGCTGCGGCGCAGGTGCGCCTCCAGCTCCCGGAGCAGATCGTCCGGGGAGCGCACCTGAGCCAGGTTGCGCACTGCTGCCTGGGCTTCCCCGAGTTTGGCTCGGTAGTCCGCCTCCACCTGCAGGACCTGCTTGAGCAGCCGGCCCCGCACCCCATTTAAGGAGCGGCCCAGGGCAGTGAGCTCGGAAAGAGGTTGCTGTAGCTGCGAGCGCAGCTCCCCCAGCCGCCGCTCCAGTTCCTGGTTACCCTCGCTACGAATGCGGGCCAGAAGTGCCTGGGCCTGGGCCTGGGCAAACTGCGCCAGTTGCTGTTCTCGTTGGGGAATTTCCTGTTCTAAGAAAGTATACAAGGGACCGGTGCGGAAGCCCCGCAGCCCCTCTACTGCTGTCTCCGCCTCCTGCGACCAGACAATAGGCTCACTGGTGGCGGGGAATTGCTCCGCCAGAATCTGGAGCTTACTCTGATAGCTCTCCAGCCAGCTGCGGGCCCTATTCAGCCGCTGGCGCCGTCCGGCTAGGGCCAGCACCAGCTGGCAGGCGGCCACTAGCCCCCGTGCCAGGAGCAGGGTGAGCTGGCCCACTAGCCAGAAGTAGCTGCGCAGCACCAGCCAGACAATGGTGAAGAGCCGCCAGCCAAGGAGCATTTCCACGCCCAAAGCGGCAGCGCCGCCCAGAATGAGATAACTCAGCTGCCTGGTGCGACGCTCCAGTTCCTCGCCGGCCCAGATGCCTAATAAGCCTCCATCCCAGGGTAAGAGCAGGTGGGCCAGGGACAGGCTGGCGGTTAAGAAAAGCGCTGCCCCCAGGGCGCGCTGCCCCCAGCGCTTTAAGGGCCGGAGCGCTGCCAGGGCGCCAGCCACCCCTATATAGGCTGGCCCGGCCAGGGCGAACTGGCCCAGAAGCAGCTGGAACCACTGGCGAATCGCCAGGCCTGGGGCGGCAAAATCCAGGAGCTGTGCCGTAGGCAGGGCCAGCAGTACCCCCAGGGTCACCAGCACCCCGCCCACTACCTCCCGGTCTGGGTAGGAGCGAGCTGGGGTGGCTGCCGAAGAGACTGACGCCGGCTCCTGGGGCTCGAGCCGTAAAGGAGCCTCTTCTGCCGGCAGTTTTTCTCGTTCCACGGCCCGCTTTCGCTTGGCCGTCGCCATGGTTTCACCTTAACCTTCCAGAGCTAACAGGTGGCAAACGGCCTGGGGCGGCTACCAGGCTCGGCCTGGGGGTATCTGGCATGAGAACAACAGTAAAAAAAGCGAATACAGTTGTCAATTCGCTACCCGAGATGGTATCATTCCTCCTGGAGAGTGCGATGGAAGGGCACGGCGTCACCAAAAACCAGATTCTGCAGCTATTGCGGCGCCGGGGGGAAGCGGCGGTGGCCGAGCTCTGCCAGGAGCTGGGCATTACTGCTACTGGTGTCCGCCAGCATCTCACCGAGCTCCAAGCCGAGGGCCTGGTGGAGTCGCGGGCAGTGCGGGGTGGCCCAGGGCGGCCCCGTCACCGCTACCGGCTCAGCCGCCGCGCCGATCAGGGGTTCCCCACTGGTGACGACCAGTTCTCCCGGGACCTCTTAGACCTGATTGCCGAGCTAGAAGGCACCGGCCAGCTGGACGAAGTCTTGGGGCGCACTATGGAGCGCCTGGTATCGGGAGTGGGCAAGCAGCTCACTGCCCAGGACTTGCGGCGGCGCTTAGACCAGCTGGTGGCGGCGCTCAACGAGCGAGGCTACATGGCTGAGGCCCAGGAGCTGCCTGATGGCCGGCTGGGGCTCTTGCTCCACAACTGCGTGATTCGCCAGCTAGCTGGCGGCTTTCCCCAGATCTGTGGCCACGAGGCCCAGGCCTACTCCAAGGCGTTTGGGGCCAATGTGGTCATGGAGAGCAGCATGGCCGCTGGGCAAGGTACCTGCCGCTATGTGCTCTTGCCTGAGCTAGAAGGTGAGCCGCTGGCCATGTATCAGCCGCCTGCTGAGTAGCGCTGCGCTACCATAGAAGCTGTGTTGATTGCCCTGGACCTTGATGGCACCGTGTTGCATCAGGACCGAGTGATTTCTCCTGGAGTACAGCAGGCTATTAGCGCTGCCCGCTCCGCCGGCCACCTGGTGACGGTGATCACCGGCCGCCGGCTGGAGTCAGCCCTGCCCTGGGCCAAAGAGCTGGCG
>JACQHA010000154.1 GCA_016199255.1 Deinococcus sp. | reverse complement strand
TGCGCCGGCGCGCCGAACAGCTCAATGGGCGCGGATTAGGCTGGGACATGAAAGTCGGGATCAGCATCGACACCGGCGTGGCCATTGTGGGCAACATTGGCTCCCAGCGGCGCATGGAGTACACCGTGGTGGGGGATGTGGTGAATAGCGCTTCCCGGGTGCTGCAGGCTGGGGTGCGGGGGATGCCCAACGGCATTCTGATTGGGCAGCGCACTTTTGAGCAGGTGTGCCATGCTATTGCAGCCCGGGAGGGGGAGCCTTTAAGCGTCCCCGGGCGCAGCGGGCGGCTGCGGGTCTATGAAGTGCTAGGGCCAAAGTCAGGAGTACAATAGACCGTTGCCGGGCAGGTCCCCGGCTATGGGAGGTGGCGCGATGAAAGCTGAGAACCCGCTAGCCCGGGCCCCCTTGTTTGCCAATCTCGATGCCCGGCAGGTGGACGCCCTGGCCAAAGGCGCGAGGCGCCGCAGTTTTAATCCCGGCGCCACTATGGTGTACCAGGGTGAGCTGGGCATTGGGCTCTATGTGCTGGCCTCAGGCCGGGCCGAGGTGCGGCGCAAGGACGCCGAGGGGCGGGAGCATGTGCTGGCCAGCTTGGGCCCGGGAGACTTCTTTGGGGAGATGGCGCTGCTCTACGACGCCCCGCGCACCGCCTCGGTGGTGGCGGTGGAGCCGACCGAGTGCCTGGTGCTGACCCGCATGGAGTTCAAGGCGGCGCTGCGCAGCTCACCGGAGATCGCGGTGGAACTCTTGGAAGTGCTGGGCAAGCGCCTGCAGGGCCTGCTGGGCGCCTCCTAGTGAGGGTGCCAGACGTATAATATTGCAATGGCGCGCAGACACCACCTGGCCAGTGGCAAGGCTGACTTGGCACCGTGCCGCATTGCGGCCGTGGGCGATTTGCACTGCCATGCCGCTACTGTAGAGCGGATCCGGGGCTTTCTGGCTGAGGCAACGGCCCAAGCTGATCTCTTGCTCCTGGCCGGCGACCTGACCGAGAACGGCACCCCCCTGGAGGCAGAGTTACTAGCCAGCTGCCTGGGGGAGGTGCCAGTCCCGGTGGCAGTAGTGCTGGGGAATCACGACTGGGACCCCCTGGCGAACCGCGCCAACGGCGCCCAGCGCGAGGCGCGGCGCACAGTGGCCGGCGCCGCCCAGGTGCTGGACGGGCGGAGTGTGCTGTTCCAGTCGGGCAACCGTACTATTGGCATTGCTGGCGCCAGCGGCTGTTACGGCGACCTGGGAGAGGCCAGGTACGTGTCCGCCTTCCAGAGCCGGTTGAACGGCGTGCCTTATGACGATTTCGTACTTGGGGAGCTGAAAAAGGTGGTAGCGGCGCTAGATGAAGTGCAGCTAGCCGATGTGCGTATCTTGCTCCTGCACTATGCCCCCATTGAAGGCACCGTGGCAGGCGAGGCGGCGCACCTTTACCCGGTGTGCGGCCACCGCGCCGTGGGCAGCATTATTGACCGTTACCGGCCGCATTTGGTGATCCACGGCCACTGCCACTATGGCACGGCGTTTGCCAAAAGCCTGGGTGGCGTCCCGGTGTATAACGTGGCCCACCAGGTCACCGGCGGGGTCAGCTACTTCTGGGTCTAGAGACTGGCCAATTTCTTGCCAGCATTTTGTTAGTGCCTCAGGTTACTATTAGGGCGCATGTTTTCCTCCTTTGGGTAGCCCCCGGGCGTCGTTAGTGCCACCTCTTCCACCCGGGGGTGAATTCTGGGTGCCCTCTACATCAGCTCCACTTCCTCCACCTGCTGGTCCAGACGGAAGCCCCGTACCTCTGGGCTAGGTCCAGCCAAGGACACAATCAGGTAGACCGCCTGGGGGCAGGAAGCTAGGCGCTGGTCGGTGGCGCTAGGGTAGGCGGGGCTGGCGGGGTGAGAGTGGTAAACCGCTACCAGCTCCTCTCCCCGGGCGTCCATGTCCAAAAAGGCACTCAGCAGTTCCTGAGGGTCCATGTCGTAGCGCACCTGGGGCGTACTGGCCACGTTGCGGATCTGGTAGAGGCGCACTGGCTGGCGGTCGCGCCCGCTGAGCAGGCCGCAGGCTTCTTGGGGTGCCTCGGCTTGCAGGTGCCGGAGCATCTGGTCCAGCAGGTTCTTAGGTAGCCGCAGCACTTCTTGGGCCATGTTACAGATACTTTAAGCCAGTTCCAGTGTGAACCAGTACAGTGCGGGCCTCACTCGCCAGCCAGCCTGCGTGGCGCAGGCGCTTGGCTGCTGCCCAGGTAGCAGATTCTGGGGAACGGTGGCAGCGTGCTCGCGGGAGCAAGCGCTGCAGACCAG
This sequence comes from Deinococcus sp., assembly GCA_016199255.1. Taxonomy (GTDB): domain Bacteria; phylum Deinococcota; class Deinococci; order JACQHA01; family JACQHA01; genus JACQHA01. The sequence goes on along the minus strand of JACQHA010000154.1, from coordinate 1,350 downwards.
CTGGATCACTGGCTAGGCCCGGGCGGCCTGCTGGGAGAGGCGGCGCACCTTGGGGTTGCGTAGCTTCCACCACACCACCACCGGGCTCATGATGTAGACCGAGGAGAAAGTACCCACAAGCAGCCCGGTCACCATTGCAATCGAGAAGTCGCGCAGCACTGGGCCACCCAGGATAAGTAGTGAAGTCACCGGCAGCAGGGTGGTGAAAGTGGTCATGACGGTGCGGGACAGGGTCATATTGATGGCCATGTCCACCACCTCCGGATAGGCCTGCTTGCGGTGCAGCTTGGTCATCTCCCTGATACGGTCCGCCACAATAATGGAGTCGTTCAGGGAGTAACCAATAATGGTCAAGAGCGCCGCCACAATGGGGATGGTGAACTCCCGGCCAGTGACAGCCAGGAAGCCGGCGGTGATGGAAACGTCGTGCACCAGGGCGATGACGGCGGCAATGCCAAAGATGGGCTCAAAACGCCAGCCCACGTAGATCAAAATCAGCACCAGGGCCACCAAAATGGCCAGGCTGGTTTCCCGCCGCAGGTCAGCGCCGACTGCCGGGCCGACGCTGTCGGTCTGGAGGATAGTGACACTGGACGCTGGCTGGTCAGTAGTTTCACCAGTCGACTGAACGGGTGGTGTGCCCAGGGCTTGCAGCGCCCGGAGAGCGGCGTTGAGGGTGTCCTGGCTGGTGAGCTCCTTGGCCCGGACGCTAATCAGGTTCTGGGGTTTGGTGGGGTCAACCAGGCGCTGTACCACGGCGCCGCCTACCCCGGCGCTGGCCAGGGCTCCCCGTACGTCTTCCACCCGCACGTTGTCGGGCGCTAATAGCAGAATCGAGGTACCACCGGTGAAGTCAATGCCTAGGTTCAGCCCGCCGGTGAGAGAGAGGTAGAGCACGAACGCCAGGCCCAGGGTAGCCAGGATGCCAGTAGTGCCACCAACGACTGGCGCAGCAGCAATGAACGCGATCTTAGGCTGGCCGATGACGCTGCGGGTCAGCCGGCCCACGCCAATCAGAGCATGCAGCAGTAGCGGCGCTACGATCAGGTTGGAGAATACCGCTACCACGATACCCAGGGACAGCGTCACGGCGAAGCCCCGCACCGGCCCGGTGGTGAATTGATAAAGCGCCAGGGCGGCGAACAGGGTAGTGATATTGGCGTCCAGGATGGTGGCCAGGCTACGGTCAATGCCGGCGCGCAGGGCAGCTTTCAGGGTTTTCCCGTTGCGGATCTCCTCACGTACCCGCTCGAAGCTGATCACGTTGCCGTCCACTGCCATGCCGATAGTGAGCACCAAGCCGGCGATGCCAGGCAGGGTGAGGGTCGCTCCCAGGCCCGCCAGCGCCCC
>JACQHA010000186.1 GCA_016199255.1 Deinococcus sp. | reverse complement strand
GACCGGCCGGTCGCCCCTACTGGGTGTCACCGAGCTGGTATGACACGGGCAATTGAAAGCCGCTATAGTGTCTGTGACGCTGGAAGCTGAACGGAGGCCACATGCCCCCGCTCTCCCATTAGAATAGAGTCCATGGCCGACAGAGGCGAAGTTACTAGCGCGCAGCAGTCACTTTCTGGGGTCTCCACTGGCCCGGTCCCGGGCCGGCCTGAGGTGTGGCGGGAGATCCTGGCTGGCGGCAATAACTTCTTGGTGCTGGTGCTGGCAGTGGTCACTGCGCTGCTCATCAGCGGCATTGTGGTATGGGTGTCGGGCCGGAACCCGCTGCTGGCGTACCTGGGCCTGTTCCAGGGCTCCTTTGGTAGCCTGAACGCCCTGTCAGGCAGTATCCTGCGCGCTACTCCGCTGGTCTTCACCGGGCTGTCAGTGGCGCTGGGGTTCAAGTGTGGCCTGTTCAACATTGGCGGCAATGGACAGCTGGTTATGGGCGCCCTGACCGGTGCCTGGCTGGGGTCGAGCCTCACTGGCCTGCCGGCGCTGCTGCACGTGCCACTGGTGCTCGCCGCTGGCCTGGTGGCTGGCGGTATCTGGGGTGCCATCCCAGGCTTCCTCAAAGCGCGTACTGGGGCCCACGAGGTCATTAACACCATCATGCTGAACTTTGTGGCGTACATCACTGGCGGCTACCTGACCAACATCCGCTACGGTATTCTCAAGGACCCTACGCCGTTCACCTATGTGCCCCGGACTCCGCCGCTCCAGCCGTCGGCGGTACTGGACCTGTTGGTGGCTGAGTACCAAGTGGCCAGGGGGGCTGAGCCACTGGTCCGGGAGCGGTACATCTTGGACCCGCCTAGCACTCTGTGGGCGGCGGCGCGCGGGGTGCGGGCGGTGCCAGAGTTTGAGTTTCACGCCGGCATTCTCATTGCTATGACCGCCGCTCTGCTGGTGTATTGGTTCCTGTGGCGTACTCCCCTAGGACTGGCTATCCGCTGTGTAGGCGCTAACCCCAAGGCCGCCGAGTACGGAGGCATTAACGTCAAGCGCGGCATGGTGCTCACCATGGCGTTGTGTGGTGCGCTGGCTGGCACAGCTGGTGTACTGAACGTTATCGACCGGGACTATGTGTTTAACAGTGCCTCCTCGGTCACTGCCGGGTTCGATGGGATCGCGGTGGCTCTTTTGGGCCGCAACCATCCGGCGGGGATTGTGCTGGCGGCTATTCTCTTCGGGGCGTTCCAGCGCAGTTCCATTGACCTGCAGCGGGTGTCAGGCACGCCGCCGGAGATTATCCAGATCATCCAGGCCCTGGTGCTGATGTTTGTGGCGGCAGAGGCTATTATCCGGCTCATCTACCGTATTCGTGAGGTGAAGCGCCACACCGCCTGATCTATGCTTGACCGGCTGCTGACCAGTATTCTCACCCTGTCGCTGCGGGGCGCCACGCCGCTCACTATGGGAGCGCTCTGTGGCATCTTCTGCGAGCGCTCTGGAGTGGTGAATATCGCCATTGAGGGCATTATGCTGGCCAGCGCCTTCCATGGCTACATTGGCCTGGCCCTTACTGGCAGCTTCGCTGTAGGCCTGCTCATGGGGATCCTCACTGGCATCCTGCTGGGGCTCTTGCACGGGGTGTTGTCGATCAGGTTCCGCACCGACCAGATCATCAGCGGCACGGTGATCAACATTTTGGCGCTGGGGTACACTGGCTACTTCCGCAATATCTTCGAGCTGTACCTGCAGTCCCAGGGTATTCTGTTCCAGGGCGCTTTCCGCGGCCAGATAGTGATCCCCTTGCTCTCAGATATTCCCATTGTGGGCCCGGCGCTGTTCCGGGGTAGTCCCATTACCCTCTCGCTGATCCTCATCGCCTGCATTGTCCACATCATCCTCTTCTTCACCCGCTGGGGCCTCCGCACCAGGGCGGTAGGGGAGCACCCCCGGGCAGCGGACACACTGGGCATCAACGTGTTCTGGATGCGCTACGCCAATGTAGTGATCGGCGGGATGCTGGCTGGCATTGGTGGCGCCTGGTTCACTATTGAGTCCGTAGGCAAGTTCCAGGCTGGCATGACCGCCGGCCGGGGGTTTATTGCCCTGGCGTGTATGATCTTTGGCAAGTGGACGCCGTTTGGGGCCCTGGGGGCGGCGCTGCTG
>JACQHA010000031.1 GCA_016199255.1 Deinococcus sp. | reverse complement strand
GGGCATCCAGCCGGATTTGGTATCACAGGGAGTATAGTCTCTTGTGCCACCCAATATGTAAGGAGATCTGAAGTCAGGGCTCAGAATTCTTCAATTGATCTGCCCCGATAGCACTTGGGCTTTAGCCCGCGAGAAAGCCACGCGGTTTGAACCGCAGTGGATGAGAGCGATTTCGGCTTTAGTGCCAGCAGAGTGTCACCTGAACAGGTCCTGCTCTTTCTTCCTAATGAGGGCTTTGGCGCTGGCGTCTTCCACCAGGTCGTAGGTCATCCCCTGTACCAAGATCACCGGCTGGCCTTCATGCGCCTGGCCCATGAGAATCGAGGCGGCAGCAGCTACTTCGTCGGCCAGCGCCACGACGGTGTACTGGAGCACGTAGCCAAAAAGGTCTTCCTGGCCCCGCCGGTCGCTTAAGGGGTCCAGGCCGGCGACGCCAATGGCCACGCCGGTGATGCCCATGCGGAACGCCCGGCCGTGGGAGTCGTTGATGATCGCCGCCACAGTACGGCCGGTGAGCCGAGCGATGCGCTGCCTGATGGCTCTGGCTGAGGCATCGGGGTCCAAAGGTAGCAGCGCTACTTGTTCGTCTGCTGGATCATCCTGGGCCACGTTAGAGCGGTCCATGCCGGCGTTGGCGCACACAAAGCCCAGGCGCTGCTCCACTACGAGTAGTCCAGGGCGGGTGCGTAGTACTTCGTTAGAGTCATCCAGGATGATCTGCACCAATCTGGGGTCTTTTTGGGTGAGGCGAGCAATGCGCCGGGCCTGGGGGCTGGGCTGGACCTGGCTCAGGTGGCGGAGGCGTCCTTCTGCCTTGGAGACGATCTTTTGGGCAATCACTAAGATGTCTCCGTCACTCAGGGCCAGGTGGGCCTTTCGCATGGCGGTGACAATGATCTCACCCAGGTCGTCACCGGGTTTGATGAGTGGAATGTTGGGTATAGCCGTAAGAGAGAGCTGGTGCATTAGGGCCTCTCTAGGAAGGGCAGGGCGGCGAGGGCCGGTGGCAGCGCGCCGGCGGTGCGCACTAGCTCCAGGTCCCGGGGGTCATCCAGATCGATAGCCGTGCCCCGGGACTGGTAGAGGTGCACTGTCAGACCAGCGGCCTGGGCCGCAGCCTTATGCCGGGCCAGGCTGCCTGGAGGGCCATAACCGCAGGTGAAGGCTCCTGCTGGGCGCATGAGCAGAGGATTAGTGCCCCCACTGTGCGATGGCGCCAGCACCGCTACTTTGGGCCCAGTGGCCAGGGCTACTATGGCATCCAGGTCTTCTGGCGACAGGAACGGCAGGTCGGTGGGGACGATGCATACTGTGTTGGCCTGCCAGTGATTCCTGGCCCAATCAATACCCTGGTGAATGGCCTCGTTGGGGCCGCTGGTGATGTCCCGCAGGCGGTGGGCGCCATGGGCGCTGGCTAGCTCCAGCGCCTCCAGGTCACGGCTCACTACCAGGCTGCGGCGCTTAAAGCGGCACCGTTCCAGCACCGAAAGCACATGCAGGTAAAGAGCCCTAGCCAATTGAGCGCGTTGGGCGGGGGAGAGCACAGCGCTGAGACGGGTCTTGGCCTGCGAGAAGGGCTTCACTGGCACCACCATGATCACCTCGCTCACGCTTGGGCTAACACCACCTCAGCCAGGTGCCGGCGGCGGGAGTGGTCAGACATGAGAGTATTAGTAGCGGTGACCTTTAGACCCAGAGCCGCAATCTGGGGAGCCAGGTGGGCATCCTGCTGGTCTAGGATGAAGCTGTCCACTAAGTCAGCGTAGAGGCGCGCTACCCCCGGCGCCGAGGGCTCCAGACCCAGGCCCTGCATCATGGCCACTAAGGGACCTTTCACCGCCTGGCCGGCGATGATGGGGCTTACTGCTACTTTGCGCGCCTGAGCGCTCGCAATGGCAGCGTGCATTTCCGGTACGGCCAGGATGGGGCCGATGCTGATAATAGGATTAGAGGGACAGAACACAATGAGCCGCGCCTGGGCTAAAGCTGCTAGTACTTCGGGCGATAGCGTGGCTTGCTCTGCCCCCTGGAAGCGGACGCCATGTACCAAGTCCTGCTGGCGGCGGCGCACGAAGTAGTCCTGGAAGGCTAGTTCGCCGTCTGGGGTGAGGATTCTGGTCTCCACCCGCTGGTCGCTCATGGGCAGAATGCGGCTGCGCACGCCTAGCGCCTGGGCCAAGGTGGCCGTAACCTCGGTAAGGCGCTGCTGGCGGAGCAAATTGGTGCGTGCCAGGTGTATGGCTAGGTCCCGGTCGCCGAGCTGAAACCACACTGGCTGGCCGTAGCGCTCCAGCATGGCCAGGGCGTGGAAAGTGTCGTTGGCAATGCCCCAGCCAGTGGCGGGGTTGGCCAGGTCTGCCAGGGTGTACATCACCGTGTCCAGGTCTGGGGCGATGTAAAGGCCGTGCAAGATAAAGTCATCTCCGGTGTTGACAATCACTGCCAATTCTTCGTTTGCCAGGCTGCGCTCTAGGCCCCAGCTCAGCTTGGCCCCGCCCACCCCGCCAGAGAGTGCCACAATCACCCTAGCCTCGCTTGATGCCGGTGACCCGCAGCCCGCCCCGGCGGGACTTGTAGCGGATGTTGAGGCTGATCATCAGCGGCGTCAATGGCTCCACCAGCCGGGCGCTCTCCAGCTCTCCAACGTCCCAGGCGGTAAAACCGGCCCGCTGCGCCAGGTCCATGACCACCGCTTTAGCTTCCTGGTCATCACTGGAGAGAAACACCTCTGACTCCACCGGCGTGTCCAGCTTGCGCAACGCATGGGCGGAGATATTTTGAAACCCGGCCACGATTCTAGCCGTTGGCCCCAGCACTGCTCTGGCCTCTTCTGCAGCCGAGCCGGCAGCTGGGGGCAGGAGCCGGCGGGGGTTATTAGGGTCGAGGGGCACCACCACGTCCAGCACCAGCTTTCCTGCCAACTCCTGGGCCAGGCCCTGGAGCGTGGCCACGTGGGCCGAGTAGGGCACACTAATGATCACTACCTCGCCCCACCGGGCGGCGGCGGCGTTGCCCATTCCCTGAACAGCGTTAGTACCTAAGAGCTCATTGGCCTGTGTCGCTGATACCTGGGCCCGAGCGGGGTCACGGGAGCCGATAGTCACGGGAAATTCAGCGCGTGCCAGGCGCAACCCTAGCCCAAACCCTTCCTCGCCAGTACCGCCAATGATCGCTATGCGCATGATCCTCCTGGATGGCTTCAGCAGCCACACTGCACTCAATGGTACATGAAGCACCTGGCCGGCGATTGAACACTTGCCGATCTGGAGGAGTACCCTCTCCATAGGGGTGAGAGCGTGGCGGAAGCAATAGCCCAGTTGAAAAGTGTGGTGCGACGGCGGCCGGCGGTAGGAATTATCCTGGCCGTTTTAGCTGTAGTTGTTGCGGCGGTGGCCTACCAGCAAAGTCGGCAGAGCCCCAGCAATCAGCTCTCTGATGTTCCTGAAGGAGTGCTGGTAGGGCAGCGGGCGCTGAACTTCACCCTCCAGACTGCCGATGGCCGCACTGTGAGCCTGGCAGACTACCGTGGCCGGCCGGTGCTGGTGAACTTCTGGGGTACCTGGTGTACCGTCTGCCGCGAGGAGTTCCCGGTTTTTGAGCAGGTCTACCGCCGCTACCGGGACCAGGGCTTTGAGATCCTCACGGTAAACATTGGCGAGAGCGCTGCGGCGGTGCGCCAGTATGCGCAGGACATGGGCCTTTCGATGCCTATGTTACTCGACAGCGACCGCGCCATCACCCAGGCGTACCGGGTGTTTGGCACGCCGACCAATATCATCATTGACAAGAACGGCATCATCACCGACCGCATGACCAGGGGGCTAGAGGAGCAGGCGCTGGTGCGGCAGGTGGAGAACCTACTGAAGCAAGCGTCATGACCGACACCCCTTCGTTGCTCATTGCTCTGGGCGCAGGGGTGCTTTCTTTTGTCTCTCCCTGCCTGCTTCCCCTGATACCTTCCTATCTCTCGTACATTACCGGCCTGAGCCTAGAGGAGATCAGGGCCGATCCCCAGCGGGCCAGGGCCATCACTGTGCGCCACGCCCTGGCGTTTGTAGCGGGGTTCTCGCTGATCTTCTTAGCGCTAGGATTCTCCGCCAGCCTGTTCGCCACCCTGTTTGCTAAGTACGGCGACATCATCCGCAAGGTGGGGGGAGTTTTCATCGGCCTCATGGGGCTTTCACTCCTAGGGGTTATCAAGCTCCCCTGGCTGACTCAAGAGCGGCGGCTGCACCTGGCGAGCAAGCCCACTGGCTATGTGGGCTCGGTGCTGGTGGGCATCACTTTTGCCGCTGGCTGGGTGCCCTGCGTTGGCCCAATCCTGGCGTCAGTACTAGCGGTGGCTGCCACCCGCCCGGGCGCCGGAGTGCCGCTGCTGACGGCGTTCTCCCTGGGGCTGGCTGTGCCCTTTGTGGCGTCGGCCTATGCCCTGGGGCAGCTGGGGGCGATCCGGCGCTACGCCAGCGTCACCCAGCGCATCGGCGGCGCCATACTGATGGTGATGGCTGTGATGCTGTTCACCGGCACTATCCAGCGCCTGAGCAGCTTCTTAATTGACTGGACTGGGTTCCAGGGGTTCTGAGGGGGGGGCAGGCCGTTAGCGGATGCCGCTACGCGGCGCCACCGATGAGCTGATAGTCTTGGCCCCGCGGAAGCAGGTAGCTGGGGGCGG
>JACQHA010000164.1 GCA_016199255.1 Deinococcus sp. | reverse complement strand
CCAGGTAAGATCGTGACCACTCTGATGCCCATATAGCGCAGGTCCAGCATCGCCGCCCCAGCCAGGCCCAGCAGGCCAAACTTGCTGGCGTTGTAGGCAGCGCCACCAGCAAAGAAGTTCTTGCCAGCCAGCGAGGCGATATTGATAATGTCCCCGCCACCCCGCCGCTGCATCGCCGGCACCGCTGCCTTGATCCCGTGAAAGACTCCAGTGAGATTGGTGTCCACTACCTGCCGCCACTGCTCTTCACTGAGCTCGTGTACCGGGGCGAAGATGCCCACCCCAGCGTTATTGATCAAGATGTCCAGCCCACCAAAGGTCTGCTCCAGCCGCTCCACTGCTGCCTCAAGGTCCTCGTAGTGAGCGACGTCCCCGGGCAGGGAGAGGACCTCTCCCCCATTGCGCCGGGTAGCCTTGAACTCCGCCTCCACCTGCCGGAGCCGCCCGGCGTCCCGGGCCAGGAGTCCTATCTTGGCTCCAGCCTGCACCAGAGCCTTGGCGATGGCATAGCCGATTCCCCGCGAAGCACCTGTTACCAGAGCAACCTTTTTCTGCAACATAGTTCATGCTAACTCAAACCCCCGTCGGTAGGGGCGATCCTGGTCCCCTGGAATGGGGCGAATACCAGATCCGCCCCTACCACTGGGTCCAGCTTGGCCTTACCTCGCTGACGCTGTCACCAGCCGCCCCAGGTAGGTGGTCACACTCAAGGGTGGCAGGATGGTAGTCGCCAGATTGCCATTCAGGATTACCTCTGCCCCGCTCTGCCACAGAGCATCTTCCTGGCTGGTCAAGACTTCCAGAGCACTAGGCGCCTGGCTCAAGCCAGTGAAAGTGAGCTCGGCTTGCATGGCAACTGGATTGTTATTGAGCGCTACTATCACCAATCGGCCATCTGGCCGGGCAAAGGCCACCACCCGCACCAGGGGGTCACGAGAATCAGCCTGCAGCCGCACCGAGCCGGGAACAATAAAGTGCGAGTAGTGCCCAAGCAGGTAACCGTAGGTGGAGATCTCGTAACGTTCCAGGGCGCCATCGGGCCGGAAATAGACATGTACCAGCTCATCGCCTACCCCAGGCCGCTCTATGAAAAACAGGTTCATGGCATCAAACGCCGCCACATTGGCAATGGTCAACTCATCATGCAGGTGATTGAGGCGGGCCCGGCCCAGCTCAAAATAACTGTAAAGGAGGGCCGATGAGTCGTGCCCGTCAACAGTGCGAGGAACACAGTAGCACACCTCGGTCATCCACACTGGGAGGTTATGCTGCGCCGCCAGATCGCGGATTTGCTGGCGCACCTGCACTGCGGGATGAGGAGGATTACTCTCTGCTGGACCACTCAACAATGCTGCCGGATCATCGTATCCATCGGCATAGGCGTGATAGGCCAGCGCCCTCACATACTGCCGGGCCTCAGGGTCGGCCAGCGCTGCCTGCATGTAGCGCACGGCGTTCTGGGGAATCCAGCCGTCGGAAACTACCAGCTGGGCGGCCAGCCCACTAGCGCGCAGCCTGGTGCCCAGGCGCTTCACAATCGCCACAAAATCGTCAATGTCGATCTTGAAACCCGGCGGGCACAGGTCAGGCTCGTTATTCACCGTGATATAGGGCAGCTCCAGCCCCAGGTCCCGGAAGCGCAGCACCGCCGCCAGCAGCCACTCCACTTCTTCATCAATTTTGCTGGGATCAAGGGCGCAAGCGCTGCCCGGCAGCCGGCGCCAGGCCTCCCGTTCACCGCTGTCAAGGGCAAACGACGCCCACCAGGTGCTCAGGCCATAGGGCCGGGCCAGGCCAACAAAGTCAGAGTCAGGGTTTACCACTGTCCAGTCGAAGCCAGCAGGGTTGAAGGCGAAGGGATCGTCGTTATCGTTTACCGGCTCGAAGCCCTCCAGGACCACCCGGGTACGGGTGAGGCCAAGCTGGGTATAAAGGAGGCGGGCAACGGCCTCCCGATCACTCCTGGAGGCAGTCACTCTTTCTGGCTGTGTGGCATCGTGAGCCCGGTAGATGCCCTCAGTTTCAAAGGCCGTCAGGGTGGCGCCAAAGCCACTGAACGTCTGATAGCGGCTGGCGCCATCTACTTGAATCGTGGCTACTGGCAAGCTAACTAACCCCAAGGAAGATACTAACAGCACTGCACCCAGCAAACGACTCAGGGTATAGTTCATGCCATTCCTCCTCATGCCAGCACATTTTGAGAGGCACCGCGCACCAGGTGCTAGACGGCTGGCATTGTACCACCACCACTTTGCTATGATGTGGTGTGCGGTCTGCCCCTCTGAGGGCAGTCAGCACGCCGAGAAGGACTTCGATAACCATGGGCTTCCCCACTGATAAGAGCCTGCTGCCCAACAGCGGCAATGTTGGCAATGGGAGGAGCCCAAGATGAGCTCGCACCTGGCAATCTGTGGTGGTAAACCAGTTCGCACCACCCCCTTTCCCGCCTGGCCGGTGTACGGCCAGGAAGAAGAGGCGGCGCTCCTGCGGGT
>JACQHA010000163.1 GCA_016199255.1 Deinococcus sp. | reverse complement strand
GCCCCGGGCCTTGAGCGCCGGCAAGCTGTCCTCGGCAATCAGTTTCCCTTTATGCAAGATGGCGATCCGGTCGCAGAGCTCGTTGGCTTCACTCATCACATGGGTGGAGTAGATCGCCAGGCGGTCAGGGGCTTGAAAGTGCCGCACGAAGTCCAGCACCGCCCGGCGGGCAAACACGTCCAGGTCCGCCGTGGCTTCGTCAAAGAAGATGATCTTGGGGTCGTGCAAAATGGCCCGGGCAATAACGATCTTTTGGGTCATGCCGCTGGAGAACTCTCCGGCTCTCCGGTCTAGGCTGGCTTTCAGGTCCAGGGTAGCGTCCAGCTCGGCAATGCGCCGCTCCACTTGCCTTCGGCCCAGGCCGTAGAACTGGCCGAAGTAGTGCAAGATCTCCCGGCCGGTGAGCCGGGCATAGAGCCCCATGCCTCCGTTGACGACGCCTATGATCTGACGCACCGCTTCTCCCTCTTTCACCACGTCGTGGCCAGCTACCGTGGCTCGTCCCGATGTGGGCCGGAGCAGCGTCGCCAGGATGCGCAGGGTGGTGGTTTTCCCGGCGCCATTGGGCCCCAAAAGGCCGAAGATCTGCCCTGGCTGCGCCTGGAAGCTGATACCATCCACCGCTCTGATCTTCCCCGGGAAGACCTTGGTGAGGTTGTCTACAATGACCATTGAGCACCTTCCGTTAGCGGATGCGCCTCCGGCGCGCCGCCGATAATCTGATAGTTCCATCGCCTTAGGGTCCAGCGGCCCAGTTTCCGGCCTCTAAGCGACAGATTGCAGGTGTTGCCCACTCCCGTCCTCCGTTGGTCAACCTGTATCCAGGCGGCTGCTTCAGTGTGGCCGCCCATGATCAGTTTATCGGTGGCGCGCCGGAGGCGCATCCGCTAACGGCCGTGCAGGCCCTGGGTGGATTTGTGTATGTTGAAGCTGGCTGGCCTGGCAAGGCCAGACTTTTCTTTTTGGGGAGGTTAGTTATGCGGTACAACCATATGTGGCTCAAGCTGGTACTGGTTCTGGCGATTGTGCTAGTAGGCGCTGGCGCTGTTTCCTACACTGGGGCTTGTGGTACCACGGTACCGGTCTGCCCCTGCCCGACCTGCTAAAGCCTAGTCTGCGCCACGTAGCTCTCCAGCTCGTGCTGGAGAGCTACACTTCGCCGCCCCGCCACAATCAGGGCGCGGCGCAGCGTAGCCCAGCCGGTGGCCCCTTCAGCCGGCAAGAGACCAGAAAGGCTCAGCACCGCTTTGAGCACCTGCACCCGCACCTCAGCGTCGGCGCGTGGCACCGAATCGGCTAGGGCGGCGGCGGTGCGGTAGGCCTGGACTGCCAGCCTGGGCTTTTGCGCTGCAAAAGCGGCCCAGGCCAGGTTCAGGTAGCCAGTGAGGCGCACTTCGGCATCGGCCGGGCCCTCGCCGGAGAGCACCTGTTTCAGAACTGCAATGGTCTTATGGGGCTCGCCGGCGCGGTAGTAAGCGGTGCCCAGATCAATGGCCACATGGTCTCGCAAGGGAGGCTGGAGCGCCTGCCGCCACAGGCCTTCCAGGATCTCTTTGGCCCGGGCCAGTTGTCCGGCTTCGATCGCCACCAGCCCCAGGCCGTGGGTGGCCCAGGCCACGCGCAGCGTGTCGCCCACTGCACTCAGTGTGGCAATAGACCGCTCGTAGCAGTAGGTGGCTCCTGCCCAGTCCTCTAACTGCACCCGGGCGGTAGCCTCATGTTGCAGGAAGGTGCCTTCCCAGTCCCGCACGCCATACTGCCTGGCCAGCGCTGCCCCGGCTTGGGCCAAAGGGATCACTTCCTGGTTGGCTCCTTGGTGCAGGCCCTGGCTGGTCAGGTCACAGACTGCCTTCAGCCTGGCCCGCTGGGACTCACGGAGCCGGCCAATGTGGCTTTTCAGGCGCTGCACGTGGCTGGCTAAGCGCTGCTGCAGGTCCCCCAGGAGAGCCTGGCCTTCCTGGCTCAGCTTGGGGCTTCCTAGGAGCAGCGGGGGCAGGCCGTTGCCGTACCACTGCGCGACCTGGAGAGCTTGGTCATAATCGGCGCTGAGAATGGCGCGAGTGTCGAGCCATACACCATGCCGGAGTTCGAGGATGCCTTCATTCCGGCGAATCATCCCCTGCTGCTTCAGCCAGTGCAGCGCCACCCGGGGGGCACTGCGGCGTTTTTGTTGGAGTGGTGCCGCCAGGGCCGCTGCCCATTGCTCGATGGGGAGGGCGCTGTCAGTGAGGAGCGCCAGGGTTATAGTGGTCAAGCTGTTAGGCCGGAGATGGGAGCTGTAAGACCCAAGTGTTAGTTTGGGTGTTAGATTGCAGAGTCGAACCTCAACGCCTCGCATATCCCTATCCTTACAGCCCTCTTACCGCACCGATTATGAAACACTAGATGCCCCGGCAGTGTCAAGTGTCTGTGCCGTTGCCGTCGCTCCTGACAGCTGCACTACCTGGCTGGTCTCCTATGTAGAGCACCTGCTACCACCGGCTCAGGTAGAGCTGCCTCCTGAACGGGGTGTGAGGCTAATCCACCCGCCGGCGACAGGCAGGTACCGCCTATGCTGGAGAGCGGTGAGGCCAGGCCCCAGGGCGGCTTTGCTGTCCTCATCGCGGGAGGTGCCGAGGTATGAGTAACCGACTCAGCGAAGGCGCAAACTGTTCCCTCAATGCTTCGCCTCGCCGCCTGCTGGTAGTGGACGATGAGCCAACCATCTGCGCGCTGGTTTCAGAAGTACTCATGGCTGCTGGCTACCAGGTGGAGACGGCCCGTGACAGCCAGCGGGCGCTGGCCTGCCTTGCTCAGAACCATTACGATGCTGTCCTCCTTGATGTTCGCTTGCCAGGGGTTTCGGAGAGCACGCTCTATAACTGGATCACCACCAGTCGTCCGGAGCTAGTGCCCCGTTTGGGATTTATCACAGGCGATACCCTGTCTACCGCCACCCAGACGTTTCTGGCTGCCACCAGACGGCCGGTGCTAACCAAGCCGTTCACCTTGCAGGAACTGTGCAGCTTTGTGCAGCGGCTAGTGTCCCCTTGAGGAGTTTGGGGCCGTCCCTGACCAGGGCGGCCACAGGGGGCCGCCCCTACCCCAATGTATCCCGCGCGGGTGGGTCAGGACCCATGAAGCTTTCGCGATTCAAGGGGCCCTGCTACCGCCTCTAGTGCTCTAGGGCGACAACCGTGGTAATCTCGTGCATGGCTAGAGGAGACTGGGCCAAGGCCAAGGCCGCAAGAGGGAAGGGGCGCTATGCCAGATGATATTCGGATTCGCGGTGCCACTGAGGCCGACTTTCCGGCCGTCAACCGGATGATCTCGCAGCTCAGCAAGAAGCCGCTGCCCCGGCTTTCCGAGCACTTTGCCGCCATGCTGGTTGCTGCCTCCGAGGAGCTGGGTACCCATTTCCTGGTGCTGGAGGTGGACGGGGACGTGGCCGGTATGCTCACCATGGTGGGCTACACCACCATGGTCTACGGGCGGGTGGCTCGAATCGAAGATATCTTGATTGACGAGCGCTACCGCCGCCAGGGGCTGGGAGAGAAAATGCTGGAATACGCCCTGAACCTGGCTCGCAAGTCGCGGGCAGTACGGGTAGAAATTACCGGCAGCCCGGAGCGCCAAGCCGCGCGGGCCCTCTACGAAGGGATGGGTTTCACCGAGCGGGCAGCCAGTGTGCTGGTGCGCGATCTGGGATAGCCCACTGCCTACCTTCTGGTCCTGGCTAGCTTGAGGAACCGGTAGGGATACTCTTCCTCCAGGGCGCTGACCTGGTCCAGGCGCTGTAATTCCTCGGTTGACAAGGCCCAGCCGCTGGCGCCCAGGTTGTCCACAAGCTGCTCCACCGTGCGGGCCCCAGTAATGGGCGCCGTCACCCCCGGCTGATCCAGGAGCCAGCGCAGCGCCACCTGAGCGCAGGTTTTCTGCCGCGCCTGGCTAATCTGGCGCACCACTTCGAGGATGCAGAAGTTCCGCTCGGTGCCGCGGCGCTGCCAGGCCTCTTCCCAGTGGTCGCCGGCCTGGGCAATGCGCCCCTCTTTCGGCTTCTCACCCGGCTGGTACTTGCCCGACAGGAAGCCTCCCCCCAGGGGGCCCCAGGGGAGCACTGCCAGCCCTTCCGTGCGGCACAGGGGCAAGAGCTCCCGCTCCATATCGCGCACCACCAGGCTGTATTGGGGCTGGAGCGAGACGAACTCGTTCCAGCCATGCTGGCGGCTCAGCCCCAGGGCCTTCATGAGCTGCCAGGCAGTGAAGTTGGAGACTCCCAGGTAGCGCACTTTTCCCTGGTGCACTAAGTCGTCCAGGGCAGCTAAAGTTTCCTCCAGAGGCGTCTCATGGTCCCAGGCATGGACCTGGTAGAGGTCGAGGTAGTCAGTCTGCAGGCGGCGCAGGCTCTGCTCAATGGCGGACATAATGTGAGCCCGCGACAGGCCCACATCGTTGGGGCCGGTACCCATGGGAAAGCGCACTTTGCTGGCCAGTACTACCCGGTCGCGCCGCCCTTTGAGGGCCCGCCCCACAATTTCTTCGGAGCGTCCCTGGGTGTACACGTTGGCGGTGTCCAGGAAGTTCCCCCCAGCTTCCAGGAACCGATCGATGATGCGCCGAGACGTGTCTTCATCGCTCTCTCGGCCAAGGGTCATGCCCCCCAGGCAGAGCTCAGAGACTTTCAGGCCGGTGCTGCCCAGGTGACGATATTCCATAGCTCTCACTTCCCCTTGCTACTAGCTCCGGTGCAACTCAAAGCTCTTGACCTGCTGGGCACCTATGGTGCAGGTGAAGGTCCCATCGGCGGCCATAGTCGCTGGTCCCAGCGGCGTTTCGTCTAACCTGGCCTCAGTGACGGCGTTCAGTGGCTGGAACCAGCGCAGCCGGGCTGGCACCGCCTGGTTAGTGGGGTTATAGACCCTGAGAATCAGCCCCTGCCCGTGCTCGGCGCGCTTGAGGGCACTGACTACTAGCTGCTCTGGCTCCACCTGGAGGAAGCTCTGCTCTAGGGGCAAGGTCCCCTGCTGCTTGGTAGCTAAGGTAGCGCGCAGGGGCTGGTTGAAGCTGTGGGCCTCCGGGAGTACGCCCTGCTCCCAGGTGCCCTGGTGCAGGTAAATGGCGTAGTGGAAGGTATGCTGGCCCGGACACTGGGCCCCTGGTGCGGCGAACCCAGGGCCAGCATTACCCGGGCGGTTCAGCAAGTCTGGGCGGGAAAGATATCCCACGCAGCGCAAGAGGGTCAGAGCCAGGGTGATCTGCCCGTTAGCCTCTCGAATGGCCTCATACTCCGGTAGGCCGCGATTCAGCAGAGCGAATCCCCGCTGCCCGTCGCTCACGTCCACAAAGGCCATTTGGTGGTTGGTGCGGCTGGGTTGCTCTACCCAGCCGGTGCCCGCTGGCGGGTCCACCGGACGCTGCAGGGTGCAAAAATGGCCGTCGACAGTAACCTCTTGTGCTACCAGGCCAGTAGAGAACAGCACCCGCAGGCGGTGATCTTGGGCGGTGTTGGTAAGAGTGGTGCGAATCTCAACGCGCCGGCTGCCGGGCACCAGACTCACATATGAGGTCACAGGGTATTTCACCCGCCGCCGGTTGGGCCGGCGCTGGGCAGTGAGGCCTAGAGGCAGCTGCAGGTCCACCTTGATCTGCAGCGTGGCTCTGGCCGGGCCGGTTTCCACCAGGGAGACCTGGGCCTGGGCGGCGGCACTGGTGAGCGCTGTGGCGCCCTGGGCAGGGGAGAAGGTGTACTCATCGCCAGCGTCAGCGATGTGCTCAAAGAGATGGCAGCCCCGGTGTACGGTGCCAGAGGCTAGGTCGGTGATGGTGAGGGTACCGTTGTTCGCCACCTCTACCCGCAGGGATTCATTCTCCAGCTGGCGTTCCCCGGCCCGGAGTGTGCTATCTACCGCCGGCGCCGGGCCGGGCCGCAGGACGTAAGTTCTATACCCCAGGAGGGGCAGGTCACTGTTGGCCAGGAAGATCCGGACGGCGGTGCGCTTCCCGGTAAGGTGGAAGTGCTGGACGCTGGGGTCGCCCAGCACCTGTTTGGTAGCGTCGGCGATCAAAGCATCCCAGGTGTCATCTGGCGTCCGGGGTACTCCCCAGGCCAGGTCCAGGTAAACTGTGGTTCCCTCCCGCCTGATCTCGTAGCGGCGTAGCCCCATCCGGTCTTTCATCTGCTCCAGCCGCCTGGGCAGGTTGAGCTTATCTTCCCGGCCCTCAAAGGGAACATCGCGACTGATTTCCAGTACCTGGTGGGGCAGGCACTGGCCAGTGGTGGGATCCACAATGTGGAACTCCCTGGCCTCTTCTTCGGCCAGGTGCAGGACGGTTTCTAGCCCGTCGCTGCGCCGCCAGTTGCTGGGGTTATACACCACCAGGGCTGTGCCATTGTCCTGGAGCTGGGCGGTGTTCAGGGCTTGAGTCACTTGCTGCATGGCCCGCTCACTGACCAGCTCGGCAATCTGCTCTGCCTGGTCGAGGCGGGGTAGCATCTCCCGGTGCACCTGGTCGATGCTGCAGCCACAGATGGAATCGTGGGGATGGTTTTGCAGCAGATACCGCCAGGCCTGCCGCAATGCCATACTCTGGCGATAGCCCGCGGGCAACGCCCGTCGTCCACAGGACGAACCGATCCGACCGGATCGGTCGGATCGGTTCGCGATAACCGACCAGGCCGTGAAAGGCTCCGCCCACTTC
>JACQHA010000150.1 GCA_016199255.1 Deinococcus sp. | reverse complement strand
GGGGCGCTGGGAGCGGATCAGCGGGGTGCTGGGCCTGGAGAGCGTGCCCAGCGAGGCCACTACGCTCTTCAATATCACTGAAACCCAGCAGCTGGCGCTTATGGAGCTCACCGCCGATCTGGACAACCTGGAGGTGCGCTCCAGAACCGAGCGCTTCTATCCCGCCGGGGTGGCGGCGCACCTGATTGGCTATGTAGGCCTGGCTGACGAGGGGGATGTGATCCGCGGCCGGCCGAAAGGCTCCGAGGCAGGGCGCGCCGGGCTAGAGGCGGCACTGGACGACACCTTGTGGGGAGCAGCTGGGGAGCTGCTCTTGGAAGTGGACGCCCGGGGGCATGCCGTAGGCGCTCGGGAGCTGCGCTCGCCAGTGCCGGGGGAGGACCTGCTTCTCACCATCGATTCAGACCTGCAGCGTGCCTGCGAGCAGGCGCTGGCTGGCTTGCGCGGTGCCTGTGTGGCACTAGACCCCAGAAATGGGGCAGTGCTGGCGCTGGCCAGCGCCCCCACCTTTGACCCCAATCTCTTCACCCGCCAGCCAGTAGCGCCCCAGGTGGTAGGCTACTTGACTGACCCGGCCCAGCCGCTTCTCAACCGGGCAGTGCAGAGCTTTGACTCGGGCTCGGTGTTCAAGCCGGTCACGGCCTTAGCGGCGCTGGACACTGGCACTATCACCACCCGCAGCCAGTTTATGGCACCTACCGCCTTTAGAATCGGCAACCGGCTGTTCCACAACTGGGCCACAGAGAACATGGGCCCCTTTAACCTGGAGCAGGCCATTGCCTGGTCGGCCAACACCTGGTTCTACCAGGTGTCCATTCCCCTGGGGGGCCGCCCCATTATTGAGTGGGCCCAGCAGCTGGGGCTGGGGGAGCGCACCGGGCTGGGGCTGGAGGAGGAGCGGCGCGGCCGGCTGCCGGATCCAGATGAGGTGGCCACCTGGCGGGCGGGGGACGTGGCCAACCTGGCTATTGGCCAGGGGCCAATGCTGGCGACGCCTATCCAGATTGCCAATATGCTGGCCACTATCGTCAACGACGGCACCATGTACCGGCCGCACCTGGTGCGCCAGGTGGGCGACAGCCCGGTGCCGACTGAGGTGGTGCGCACCCTGCGCGCCCAGCCAGAGTTCTTTCAGGCTTTGAGAAACGGCATGCGCCGGGCGGTGACTGAGGGCACCGCCCGCCGGCTGAAGCGCTTTTCGGAGCAGGTGGCCACTGTGGCCGGCAAGACCGGCACTGCCCAGACCGTAGGCGGCGATTCCCACGCCTGGTTCATGTCTTTTGCCCCCTTTGAGCGACCGGAGATTGTGGTGGTGGCCTTTGTGCAAAATGGCGGCCAGGGCAGCGAGGTGGCGCTGCCGGTGGCGCGTCAGGTGCTGTCGCAGTACTTCCTGGGCGATCCTAACGCCTGGCAGAACCTGAGACGCTGAGGGATAGAATTAAGATGCGCAGTCAAGGGGAGGAGGCATGATACAGATCAAGGGGACGGCCGACGGGCTGGTGTTGCGCACCAGCGGCATGCCCGCTGCCCAAGAGCTAGCGGACTTCTTGACTCGCTCGGCGGCGCTGCTCACTGGCGCTCGAGTCTATCTGGATCCAGGGGAGCCAGGGCTGAGCGCTGCCGAGATCGACCAGCTGCGCGCCGCCCTGGCCGCCTCGGGGATTACCCTGGCGGGCATTAAGGGCTTCCGGGCCCCTGAGCCGGCGCGCCCCACCAAGCCCTTAGAGCCGCTTCCCCAGCCTAAGCCCCAGGACTTAGCGCCGCCGGTACTGCCCCCGGGCCGCTGGGCGCGGGTGCTGCCGCACGGCCTGCGCTCTGGGGGGCGGGAGGTATCGCCGGTGGGGCTGGTGGTTATGGGCGATGTGAACTCCGGCGCCGAGGTGGTGGCCGCCGGGGACATTATCATCATGGGCACCCTGCGCGGCGTAGCTCACGCCGGCAGTGAAGGCGATGAGACCTCGTTTATCTGGGCCTGGGTGTTGCAGCCTACCCAGCTGCGGATCGCCAATGTAGTGGCCAGGGCTCCCGAGGGTGGGCCGACCCCCCAGAGCCCAGAGATGGCCCGGCTCAAGGACCGGCAGCTGCTGATCTCGCGCTGGCGGAGTTAGGAGCTCTTGGGGGCTCCCGCGCCCACCAGGGCTTTGAAGCGCTTGGTGAGCCGCGACTTCTTGCGACTGGCGGTGTTGCGGTGCAAGGCGCTGCCCTTGGCAGCCTTGTCAATTAAGCTCATGGCCTTGCGTAGCGCCTGCTCGGCTTCCACCGCCTTGCCCGCCTGGGCCAGTTCAATCACCAGGTGCGACTGGCTCTTAATGGCCGATTTCTTGGCTTTGTTGCGCAGCCGCCGCTTTAAATTCTGGCGGACGCGCTTGAGCTGGCTCAGGTTCTTCTTCTTTCCCGGCATCCCGCTCCTTTCAACCAAAAGCAAATTGTAACACAGGGCTGGGGAAGCCTGTAGCCTTGTCCCTGGGGTAGGGCGAACCTTGGGTTTGCTCTGGTGGTGCGACTTAGGCCAGCTCGGTCCACTGGGCGTAGGCCTCCTCCAGCTTATGCCCCAGCGCTTCATACTCCTGACCCAGCTTGGCCCATTCGCTGTAGGGGATCTGTTCAGGATGGGCCAGCAACGCCTCCAGCTCCCGCCGGCGCTGCTCCAGGGCAGCGATCTCTGCCTCTGCCTGGGCGGCACGGTAGGCATTGGGACGGCGCTGGCGGGGTGCCTCGGCTAAAGGCTTGGCCTGGGGCAGTGGGGGTGGGCTCTGCGGCTGCCGCTCGACTCTGGCCTGGCGGTAGTAGCTATAGTCTCCCAGATACTCCTCCAGGCGCCCCTGGTGCAGCTCCCAGATTTTATTGGCGCAGGCTGTAATG
Source organism: Deinococcus sp. (assembly GCA_016199255.1). Classification (GTDB taxonomy): domain Bacteria; phylum Deinococcota; class Deinococci; order JACQHA01; family JACQHA01; genus JACQHA01. Next base: position 2,177 of record JACQHA010000150.1, on the reverse strand, counting down.
AAGTAGCGGTCGTGGCTGATCAGGAGCAGGGTGCCGGTGTACTCTGCCAGTGCCTCCTCTAGCACCTCGATAGTGGGTGGGTCCAGGTGGTTGGTGGGCTCATCCAGAAGCAGCAGGTTAGGCTGGCACAAGAGCAGTTTGGCCAGTGCCAGCCGGCTTTGCTCCCCGCCTGAGAGAGAAGCAATGGGCCGCTCAAAAGCCTCCGGGGCAAATAAGAACCGCCCCAATACCGTCATGGCCTCCGCCTCTCCCACTAGCGGCGCCAGCTCCCCGATGGGGGAGCGGCTGGGGTCCAGATCGTACCGCTCCTGCTGGAAATAGCCTGCTTGCACCCGCGCCCCCAGGCGCACCTTGCCCCGGGGGTCGTCAGAGGCCAGGGTGCCGGCTAGCATCTTGAGCAAAGTGGTCTTTCCTGCGCCGTTGGCACCAACGAGGGCAATGCGGTCGCCCTGGGAGATGCGCAGGGAGATGTCGTCCAGCACGGTTACGCCATAGCACTTACTCAGGTGCTCTGCTTCCAGCACCAAGTGCCCGGTGCCGCTAGTGTCAAAGCGCAAGCTAGCGCGGCGTAGTTCAGGCGGGGGCGCGGCCACTTGCTCCGCTTTCAGTCGCTCGATGCGTTTTCCCATGGCCCGGGCGGAGCGCAGCATCTTGGGCGTGGCCCACGCCGCCAGCCGGCGCTGGGCAGCTGCTAGGCGCTGGATCTCCCGGGCCTGCAGCTGGTGCAGGCGCGCTTGCTGTTCCTGGCGCCGGGCCTTTTCTACTACATACTCGGTATAGCTGAAAGGGTAAAAGGTCAGCCGCCCCCGATCTAGCTCCAGGGTCCGGGTGGTGACAGCGTCCAGGAAGTAGCGGTCGTGGCTCACGACGACCACCGCCCCCCGCCAGCGGGAGAGATCATCCTCCAGCCACTCCCGCATGTCCAGGTCTAGGTAATTAGTGGGCTCGTCCAGGAGCAGTAGATCAGCCCCTTCTAAAAGCACCTTGGCCAGCGCCAGCCTGGTCTGCTCCCCGCCAGAGAGGGAGCTAAGTGGCTGCATCCGCCGCTCTGGGGGAAACGCCAGCCGGCTCAGGGTTTCATCCAGCCGGGCTGATCTAGCATAGCCCCCCAGCGCCTTAAACTGCTCGGCCAGCTCGCCCCACTCTTGTTGCCGCGCTTCTGAGCCGGCCAGGTCCTGCTCTAGCTGCCTCATGCGCCGCTCAATATCGTCTAAGTGCCAGAAAGCCTGCTCTGCTTCCTGGAGCACAGTGTGCTCCCCGCTGGCCGGCTCCTGGCGCAAATAGCCAGTGGTCAGCTCCCGGGCGCGGCTGATGGTGCCGCTGTATTCTTCCAGGCCGGCCAGGATGCGCAGCAGGGTGGTCTTCCCCGAGCCGTTCCGGCCCACCAGCCCTACCCGGTCGCCGGGGCGGAGGTCGAAGCTGACGTTCTCCAGGATGGTATTGACCCCGAATGACTTGGTCAGCCCCAGAACCGTCAGCAGCGCCATAGGAGTCGGTTCACCAAGTGCTGTAAGAATCTGGTAATAGCTGGCCTGCTATAAACCAGGCTACATACTTCCTTCCCTGAGTTTGTCCCCGGTGACAATGGTCCGCTCAGCACCGGGGACAGCCGTTTGGGGTGCCTCGAGCGGCTGGGGGGGGCGGTGGGGGGCGAAGCTCAGCACCAGGGCAATGCACAGTAGCCCCGCCACCACGTACATGTCGGCGAAATTGAACACCGGGTAGGTGTCGAGGAACTGCAGGATGCGCCCCGGGAGGCCGCTGGCCTCTGAGGGGAAACGCAGGTCGATGAAATCCACCACGTAGTTTTGCCCAGCCTCATTCACGCGGAACAGGCGATCAATGGCGTTGCCAATGGCACCAGAGAGCACCAGGATCAGCCCGTAGCGCCAGGAGGGGCCCCAGCTGCGGTTGCTGCGCCAGACGTAATAGATCACAATCCCCAGGGCAATGGCCACGCTCAAGAGTGCCAGCACCGGGGTGTGGTTGCGGAACAGGCCGAAGGCGGCGCCGGAATTGCGCACGTAGGTGAGCCCCAGGCCGGGGACCTGGGGCTCGGGGCCGGCGCAGCCGGTGGGGGGGATGAGGCTGCACCGCCAGCTGAAAGGCGGGCCCTGGCGCTCCACCAGGAACTTGGTGAGCTGATCGGCAGCTACCAGCAGCAGGGTGAGGAAGAT
>JACQHA010000023.1 GCA_016199255.1 Deinococcus sp. | reverse complement strand
AGCACTGTGAGCGCTGCGGCTATCCCCTGATGCGCTTAGCCCGGGGCGAGTCCTGCAGCAACCCGGACTGTGAGCGCTACCAGGGCCGGCGCCCGAAAGGGGGAGCCAGCGCCAGAAGGGACTAAGGGGATACGCGTGCTAGCGGCGGCGGGAGACAGTGTATTCCCCCAGGGCGCGCAGTGGCTCAGCGCTTGGGCCGTAGCCAGCCAGCGCCGCTTGCGCCTGCGCCAGCGCTGCTTGCGCCCAGCGGCGCGCTGCTGCCACGCCGTGCACCGTTACAAAGGTAGCTTTATGAGCTTTCTGGTCTTTGCCTGCAGTCTTGCCTAGCTCGGTGGTGCTGGCGGTGGCGTCCAGCACGTCGTCAATGATCTGAAACGCCAGCCCCACCGCCTGGGCATAAGTGCTAAGCCGCTCCAGGTCGAGGGCGCTGCCGCTGCCCAGCAGGCAGCCAATGCGGGCGGCGGCCACCAGCAAGGCGCCAGTTTTCAAGCTGTGGATGCGCTCCAGCTCACCGGCGGTAATCTCCCGGCCCTCGGCCAGCAGGTCTAAAGACTGCCCCTGGCACATGGCCAGGGCGGCCTGGGACAGTTCCTGCACTGCCTGCCCCACCTGCACGCCTGGTGCCCGGGCTAAGGTGCCAAACGCTGCGGCCAGTAGGGCATCCCCGGCTAGAAGCGCCGTGGCCTCGTCAAAGGCTATGTGGCAGGTAGGCCGGCCGCGGCGCAAGGTGTCGTTATCCATAGCCGGCAGGTCATCGTGTACCAGCGACATGGCGTGCACCATCTCAATGGCCAACGCCCCGGGCATGAGCTGTTCCAGCTGGCCGCCTACCAGCTCCCCAGCAGCCAGAGTCAGGACCGGCCGCAGCCGCTTCCCCGGGGCCAAGAGGCAATAGGCCATAGCCTGCTGCAGCCGGGAGCCGGGAGGGCAGAGCTGCTCTAGCCTGGTGTTGATCAACGCCGCGCGCTGCTGAAGATAGCTGGGGAAGTGGAAGCTGTTAGCCACGATCAGCCTCGGCCAGAGTCAGTTTGGGAACCGTAGCCTGATCCCGCCTACCTGGATACTACACGTACCGAAACGCAGCGCATATGGAGCTACTTGGCGTACTGCACCGCCCGGCTCTCGCGCACTACAGTAACCTGCACCTGGCCAGGGTATTCCATGTCATGCTCGATGCGTTTCGCCACGTCTCTGGCCAGGATCACTGCCTTAGCGTCGCTGATTTTCTCTGGCGCGACAATCACCCGCACCTCTCGCCCCGCCTGGATGGCAAAGGTCTTCTCCACACCGGGGAAGGTGTTCACCAGTGCCTCCAGTTGCTCCAGGCGCTTGACGTAGGTCTCCAGTTGCTCCCGCCGGGCGCCCGGGCGGGCAATGGAGACCTCGTCCGCCGCCTCGACCAAGGTGGCGTAGAGGAACTTGGCCTTTTCCGTTTCATGGTGGTAGCGGATGGCGTCCAGCACTTCCGGAGGCTCGTTGAAACGCTTGGCCAGATTGGCCCCAATCTCGGGGTGGGTGCCATCTACGTTGCGGTCAATGGACTTGCCAATGTCGTGCAGCAGCCCGGCTCGCTTGGCCATGGCCACGTCCAGGCCCAGCTCCGCCGCCATGACGCCGCTCAGGTGTGCTACCTGCAGGCAGTGGTTCAAAATGCTCTGGCCATAGCTGGTGCGAAAGTACAGGGTGCCCAAAAGCTGCAAAACCCCGGTGCGCAGCCCGATGACGCCGGCGTCAATGGCGGCTTCCTCGCCCTTTTGCTGGATAAGCTGCCTGATCTCCTCGTCGGCTTTCTCCAGTACCTCTTCGATTCTCGCAGGGTGAATCCGCCCGTCCTGCACCAGCCGCTCCAGCGCCAGCTTGGCCTTCTCCCGGCGCACCGGGTCGAAGCTTGAGAGGACCACTGCCTCGGGGGTGTCGTCAATAATCAGGTCCACGCCAGTCAGCGCCTCGAAGGCCCGCACGTTGCGGCCCTCCCGGCCAATAATGCGGCCCTTCATGGCGTCTGAGGGAATGTGCACCACGCTGGCAGAAAGAGTACTAGACACTTCCGAAGCCGAGCGCTGGATAGCCTGGGCCAAAATAGCGCTGGCCCGGCGCTTGGCTTCACCGTGCACCCGCTCGTCCATGGTCTTGATGCGCAGCGCCTTCTCGTGCTCCAGCTCCCGATCTAAGCGGCCCAGCACCAGCTCTTTAGCCTGCTCCGGCGTCAAATTGGAGATCTCCTGCAGCTTGCGCTCCGCTGTTTCCAAAGTAGCCTTGCTCTGCTCTTTGAGCCGCTCCAGCTCCGTTTCTCTGGCCAGGATGCGCTCTTCAATGGACTCGATCTTTTCGCTACGCCGATCCAGCTGCTCTTCCCGCCGGTGCAGCCGCTTCTGGGCTTCTTCCCAGTTGCGCTGCTGCTGGGCAGCCAGCTCTTTTAAGTGGCGCTCGGCCTTTTCCAGCTCCTGGGCTGCTCTGGCCTCGGCCTCTTTCAGGGTGGCCTTGGCTTCCTCTTCGGCCCGGGCCTGGATCTCCCTAGCCTGGTGTTCGGCTCTAGCTCTGCCCCGGCTGGCCTGCCACACTCTCAGGCCGTAGCCGGCAGCCAGCGCCGCCAGGGTGAGCAGGGGATAGAGCAGGAAGTTCATCCCTCCTCCCCTGGCTCGCTGTCATTGCTAGAACTGCCGTTAGCTGGCCGGCGGGTAGTTTTGGCCTGGGCCAGAACTGCCTGCTTAATGGCCTGGGCAATCTCCGGGTTACTGGCCAGGAACTCGCCGGCCTTCTCCTTGCCCTGGCCCAGCCTGGTGTCCTGGAACGACAGCCAGGAGCCCGACTTGATCACCACCCCCAGCTCCGAGGCCAGGCCCAAGAGGTCTCCCATTTTGTCAATGCCCTTGCCGAAAATCAGCTCCACCTCGGCGCTGCGGAAGGGGGGCGCTACCTTGTTCTTGGTGACCTACAGCCGGGTGCGGATCCCGACCTCCACGGCGCCCACTTTAATGGAGCCGACCCGCCGCACCTCAATGCGCACCGAAGCGT
>JACQHA010000141.1 GCA_016199255.1 Deinococcus sp. | reverse complement strand
GGTCGGCGCGCAGCAGGATGGTGCGGCCTGGCTGGCTGCCAGCCAGCTCCCCCACGACCCCGGTGCGGGCCACAGGTGCTCTGATGCTCATACCTGCCTGGGCCAGCTGTTCCCGTACCAGCTGGGCGGTGCGCTCCTCCTGGAACGCCAGCTCCGGATACTGGTGGATTTCCCGCCTAAGGCGGATCGCCTCTGGGTGCAGCGCCAGCACATCCTGGCTAATGGCTGGGGTGCTCATGCTCACACCACCACATGCTGCGGCTGGTTCTGCAAGAAGGCGCGCACATTGTCCACCACCTGGAGCAAGCCATTCTCCACCGCCTCTCTGGTGCGCCCGGCGCAGTGTGGAGAGAGCACCACGTTGGGCAGCGTGAGCAGCGGGTCCTGGGGCGAAATGGGCTCGGTGGCGAAGACATCCAGGGCAGTGCCGGCAATCCAGCCCTGCTCTAGAGCGGTGACCAGAGCCTTCTGGTCAATAAGGCCCCCTCGGGCAGTGTTCAGCAGCAGCGCCGTAGGTTTCATGGTGCGCAGCTCCTTTTCACCAATCATCCCCTGGTACTCCTCAGTGAGCCGCAGGTGGAGGCTCACCACATCAGCCTGGCGCAGGATTTCTTCCAGAGAATCCAGGTAGTGCAGGCCAATTTCCTTCTCCAGCTCCGGCTTGGGGTGGGGGGACCAGGCGATGACTGCCATGCCCAAGCCTACTCCTAGCCGCGCCATCTGGCGGCCAATGGCTCCAGTGCCCACTATGCCCAAGGTCTTGCCGTAGAGCTGGCTGAAGAACTCTGGCTGCGACCAGCGGCCCTGACACAGCGCGTTGTGCACCGCTACCACCCGCCTGGCCAAGGCCAATAGGAGCGCCAGGCCATGCTCGGCCACTGCCTCGGTGGCGGTGTTTGGGGTATTGGTCACCCTGATCTCCCACTGCCGGGCAGCTTGCAGATCCACATTGTCGGTACCTGTGCCCCAGATGGACACCAGGCGTAGCTCCCCGGCCACTGCCGCCAGCGCCACGTTCGTGATCTTTGTCGAGCTGCGAATATTAATCGCCACATCAGAGTCCCGCAGCCGGTCAATCACCGCCGCCTCTCCCTGGGGCAAGGTGTCAAAAAGGGTTACCTCCCCCAGCTCTCTCAGCCGGCGGTACGCCTGGGAGGTGGCCAGCGCCGGCGGATAATCGTCCAGTACTACAATGCGCGTCATTTGTCTCCTCGGGCAGCTGCTCCAGGTTCCTGGAGGCCTTGCTGCGCGGCGTGCGCCAGCACCTCCTGCAAAAACCCATGAATGTGCTCCCGGGTCAGCTCCGCCGCCCGTGTCCCATCCCCCTTGCGCACCGCCGCCCAGATCCCGCTGTGCTGCTGGTGCATCCGCTCCGGACTGCTGGGAAGCGACACCGACACTCGCCTGATCCGCTTGATCTGCTCATCCAGGTTGTAATACAGCTCGGTCATCCGCCTGTTCCCCAACCGCTGGAAAAACAGCCCGTGCAACTTGGTGTTACACGTCAGATACTCCTCGTACCGCTTGGTCCGCAGCGCCTGTTGCGCCTGCTGCAGCAGCCGCTCTGCTTCTGCCTGGTCCTCTCTAGTCAAGAGCGGCGTCGCCAGCCGCACCACCGCTGGCTCTAAAATCTCCCGTAGCTGAAAGATCTCCTGTACGTCTCGCAAGGAGATCTCACTGACCGTCGCCCCCTTGTAGGGTGTGATCTTCACCAGCCCTTCGTGCTCTAGGAGCTGCAACGCATCCCGCACTGGCGTCTTAGAGATGCGCAGCTGCCCAGCCAGCTGCGCCTCCACCAAGGGTGTCCCCGGCGGGAGCCGGAGCGTGAGGATGGCCTCCTTAATGGTTTTATAGGCTAGCTCCCGGAGCGAGGGCACTCCGCCAATGGGTGATAGCGGCTCAGGGCTACTCTTTACTCCCAGTGCTAGCCTGGTCTGTCTACCCATAACTCTCCTAGTGATGAAGCCTGGGGTCCAGAGCGTCGCGCAGGCCGTCACCAAAGAGATTGATGCCTAAGATGGTCACACTAATGGCCAGCCCTGGGAACGTGGCCAGCCAGGGGGCACCGAGCATATATTGCCTGCCATCAGCCAGCATCTGGCCCCAACTGGGTACTGGCGGTTGTACCCCCAGACCGAGAAACGACAGGGCCGCTTCGGCGCTGATGGCCGTTGACACCGCCAAAGTGGCCAGCACCAGAATGGGTGCCAGGATATTGGGAAGGATGTGGCGAGTAATCAGCCGGGCATCGCGCAATCCCAGCGCCCGCCCCGCCTCCACAAACTCCTTTTCCTTAATGGCCAGCGCTGAGCCCCTGGTGACCCGGGAGAACTCTGGCACTCTGAGCAGACCAATAACCAGCACCAGGTTGGTCATAGAAGGCCCGGTGACAGCAATGAGGGCAATGGCTAGGATCAACGAGGGAAAGGCCATTACCACATCCATGGCACGCATAATTGCCTCATCGGTCCAGCCGCCGTAGAAGGCGGCGATGCAGCCCAGGATCACCCCCAGCACTAGGGCAATGAGCGTGCTGGTGACTCCCACCGCCAGCGATACCTGGGCGCCATAGATGATCCGGCTCAGCACATCTCGCCCAAACTGATCGGTCCCCAGCAAATAGGCGAGGGTAGGTGGCGACAGCCGGTCCGGCAGATGCACTTCCTGATAGGGATAGGGAGCCAGCTGCGGGGCAAACATGGCCACCAGCACCATAAGCAAGGTGGTCACCGCCCCCAGGAAAGTGAGACGGCTGCGCCACACGCTGCGCCATCTGAGCAGCCGGGGCCGAAGCCACTGAGCGATGCGCGGCGGCACGCCTGAGGCACCCCTGGCCCGAGGGATTACCAGTGTTTCTCTTTCTGGTCCGTTTCCCATACTTCGCCCCACGTTTCGTGCCAGTTCAACTGTAGCTAATCCTTGGGTCCACGAAAGTATAGAGCAGGTCCACCACCAAGTTCGCCAGGACGAACATCAGGACAGTGACCAGGACACAGCCCTGGATGAGGGGAAAGTCCCGGGTGCCGATGCTGTTCGTGAGCAGCCGGCCCAGCCCTGGCAGGGCAAAAATAGTCTCAGTGAGCACTGCCCCGCTGAGGATAGTGCCTGCCTGCAGGCCCACCACGGTGATCAGCGGAATGAGTGAATTTTTCAGGGCGTGGCGGTAGTAGACTTGGGCCTCGGCTAGGCCCTTAGCTCGTGCCGTGCGGACATAGTCCAACCGCAGCACTTCCAGCATGCTGGAGCGGGTCATCCTGGTGATCAGCGCTGCAAAGGAAGCTCCCAAGGCAATAGATGGGAGCACCATGGCCTTCAGCCCGTATTGCGCGAGAGAACCCCCTGGTGGGAACAGGGGGATCTTCCAGGCAAAGGCGATGATCAGTAATAGCCCCAGCCAGAACACTGGCATAGAGACCCCCAGCATGGCCAGCAGGCGGCACAAGTTGTCGAACCAGGTGTCCTGCCTGGTGGCAGACACTACTCCTGCCGGCACGCCAATCAAAATGGCCACCAGCATGGTGCCCAGCGCCAGGGTGAGGGTAGTGGGAGCCCGCTCCACAATCAGCTTGGCCACTGGCTCGCGGGTGTGCAGCGATGTCCCCAGGTCGCCTTGAGCCATGCGCCACAGCCACAGCACATACTGCACCGGGAGGGGACGGTCCAGGCCCAGATTGTGGCGCAAATTGGCGGCCACTTCCGGGTTATAGTTGCGGCCTAGCATGACCACCACTGGATCCCCCGGGGCCAAGTGGATGAGCAGAAACACCACCAGGGTCACCCCAACCACCACCGGGCCAAGCATGATCAGCCGCCGCAGCACGAACTGGAGCCGCATATCAGGTCGCCATCACGGTCACTGGGTGGCCGGGCTCCTTCACTACCTGGCCTCCCTGCACCACGTACTCTACCCGGCGCAGCGCCCCCAGGTCACGGATAGGATCTCCATCGAGGATAATGAAATCGGCGATTTTCCCCACCTCGATCGTGCCTAGCTGGTGTGCTAGCCTCAATACCTCCATCGGCACCCGGGTCGCTGCCTCAATCGCCTCTAGTGGTGTGAACCCCGCTTTCACCAGCATCTCGATCTCGTCTGCCACACACTCATCTACATCTGGGTCTGACCCGGTGGCTATTGTTACTCCGGCTTTCTTCGCCATCTGCACGCTCTGGAACGCGTGCTCGATAGTGCGCAGCGCCCCGTCAATGATGTTTTGGGCAAACCCCCGCTCCTTTCCGTGGTGCCCTAGGTTGTGGGTGATGATCAG
>JACQHA010000145.1 GCA_016199255.1 Deinococcus sp. | reverse complement strand
GAACGGCGGCGACGGGTTGGTGGCCGCCCGGCATCTGGCGCTAGCCGGCAGGGCAGTGACGGTGGTGCTGGCAGCGCCTCCCACCGGCCCGGCGGTAGACAACCTGAGGGCCCTGGAGGGCTGGGTGCCAGTGGCATCCTTAATAGAATTGCCAGATTGCCTGCGCCGTGCCCAGCTGGTCATCGATGCCCTGCTGGGTGTAGGGTTCCGGCCCCCTCTCTCCCCTGAGCTAGCGGATATCATCACCAGGATCAACGCCGCTCAGGTGCCGGTGCTGGCCTGCGACATTCCGTCCGGGGTCAGCGGTGATACCGGTGCTGCTGAGCTGGCGGTGCAGGCTACCGCTACTGTGGCCCTGGCCGGCCTGAAGCCCGGGCACCTGTTTCACCCCGGGCGCTCGCTGGCGGGGATACTGCTCGTCGCCGATATTGGCGTGCCGCCCCCTGCCTGCCCCCAGACCCAGCTAGAGCTGGTGGACGCTGCCCTGGCCAGGAGCTGGCTGCCCCATCGCACCGGCAACGCTCACAAGAACGCCGTAGGCCGGGTGCTGGTGGCAGCCGGCTCCGCCCAGTACCCGGGCGCCGCAGCGCTTGTCTGCCTGGGAGCGCTGCGCAGCGGAGCAGGGTACGTGCGCCTAGCTAGTCCTGCGCACCCGCCCCTGCCGCCAGAGATTGTGCGCACTGCTCCCATCCCAACCTGGGATACTGCCGCCTACCAGGCACTGAGCGCTGTGCCCGCCGATGCCTGGGTCATAGGCCCCGGCATGGGCCGGGAAGGCAGCGCCCAGTTTGTCCCCGCTTTCCTTAGCCAGGGCAGAGTGCCGGCGGTGATTGATGCCGACGCGCTCCACGCCCTGTCAGCCCACCTAGATCAAGTGCGCCATTACCAACCTGGCCTGGTGCTCACCCCCCACCCTGGCGAGCTGGCAGCCATTACGGCGAGCAACGTGGAACAGATCGTGGCTGATCCCATCGCCGCCGCCAGGAAGGCTGCAGCCCACTTTGGCCAGCCAGTGGTGCTCAAAGGCGGCCCCTCGGTCACCGCCACCCCAGAGGGGCAGGCGTACGTGAACGGCAGCGGCAACCCCGGCATGGCAGTGGCTGGCGCCGGCGACGTGCTCTCTGGGGTGATCGGGAGCCTCATAGCCCAGAGAGTACCAGTGACCATTGCCGGCGCCCTGGGCTCGTACCTGCACGGCCTGGCTGGCGACCTGGCGGCAGAGCAGCACGGCGTGGGGCTCATCCCCAGCGACATCGCCAGCTTGTTGGGCCAGGCCAGGGTGCAGCTAGAGGAAGGCCAGGTTAAGGACGTTTACAGCATCCGGTCAACGGAAGCACCTTCGGCGCGCCGCAGCATCCGGTGACCGACCCGTTAACCGGCAGCCGCCCGGCGCGGCGAGAGCTGCTGGCGGGTCACCTCGTCAATGACAATGCCCAGCGCCGCCTCCACTGCCTGATCCAGCTTCTCCTCGTCAATCACCGGCACCTGGGCCTGCCGGGCCATTTCTAAGATGAAGTCCTGGATGCGGCGGATGCCCTCGAAGTAGCGCAGGTAGCGCTCCTTGGGCCGGGCGCCGTGGGTTTCCCGGTCGCGCATCCGGAAGCGCTGGCGGTGCGCCTCGGGATCGCCAATGGCCATAATCATGCGCACCACGGTGGCATTGGTGGCATTGGCCACCAGGGCGCTCTCTAAGAACCCCGGCACGTAATGCACCCCCTCCAGCACAATGCTGGAGTGCTCGGCCATGGCCCGCTCCACCACCGCCTTGATAGCGGCAGTCACCTGCGACACCTGCTCCCTGAAGCCGTAGATCACCCGGTCCTCTAACCCGAGCGGCATCATCATCCGCTCGCCGGCGCTGTAGGTGGAAGCGTGCAGGGTGGGCATCAGGTCTGGCGACAAAATGGCGCGCATGACTTCGCGCAGCGAGTCAGTGGGCAGGATGCGGGTAATCCCCAGGCGGTAAGCCAGCTCTGCTGCCAACCGGGACTTGCCCACGCCGGTGACGCCGCCAATCAGCACCACTACGGGCTTCTCGGGATGGCGCAGGATGCGCAAGAGCTCGTAGCGCTCCGCCACCGCCGGGCCTATCTCCTCGGCGATCTTGTCCCGCACAATCTTGCGCAGCACCAGCTTGGGAATCTGGGCCAGCTGGCGCTCTTTCAGGGCCTCTTCTATTTCGCGGGCCATACGGTGCGAGGTGTCTGGGGCAATGCCTGCGGCCATCAGCGACTGGGCCAGGATACCTTTAGAAAAAGGCAGGGCAATGCCCGCATCCCCTTCTTCGGTGACCTGGGTGAGGTCGGCATGCCGGTGCTCATAGCGGCGGCGGGCGTCTAGGCCAAACCGAGCCTCGATCAGCTCACCCACCATTTGCTCCAATTGGTGGGAGGACAACCTGGCTATGGCCTGGTCGCGCAGCTTCACGCCAATTTCCCGGGCCACGTCGTAGCCCACATCTACCGAGAACCCCGCCTCTTCCAAAGAGCGGGCCAGAATGCCCTTGGAGAACGGGAAGTGCCGGTCGCCCGCCGCTACCACCACGTCGTAGAGGGAGCGGTGGAGCTGGGCAAAGCGCTGGGCCGTATCGGCGCCAAAGCGCTCCCGCAGGCGCTCGGCAATGTAGTCTTGCACCTCCTCCACATCCAGGTGCTGGCGGCGCAGCTCCTCGTCTAGCCGGGCCGCCTCTTCAAAGGCCACCTTGGCCTCCAGTCCGGCGTCAATCAACGATTGAGCCAGCCGCCCCCGGGAGAG
>JACQHA010000144.1 GCA_016199255.1 Deinococcus sp. | reverse complement strand
GGAGTTGACAGCTTCACCTACCAGGCCAGCGATGGGCACGGCGGCACCGATACTGCCCAGGTGACCATTACCGTTGGGTCGCCGGTGAGGGTAGAGCTCACCTGGTGGGGCGCCGCGGCACTGGCATTGCTGCTGGCGCTGGCCGCGCGCCACCTCCCCCTGTCGTAGACTAATTTCTGGTGGGGAGTTAAGGAGGAGAAAGTGAACGCATTCTTGCGCCGTCTTGCGGTGGGGCTGCCGTTACTAGCGCTTCTGGAATTCGGCCTTGGTGGGGCCCAGGAAGCCCTGGTGACCGTGCAGGGCAAGGTGAGATTCGAGAAGATCCCCCTTTTGGACCAGGGGCTCAGCCTGCATAATGCCAGCTTCCAGCCAGCACAAGGGATCACGGTACGGCTCCTGGCCGAGGAGCAGGAGCTGGCGGTGACCAGCACTGATGCCAACGGGGACTTTGCCCTGCAAGGCCCCACCGGCGCCACGGTACACGTCGAGGTCATGGCCCAGACTGAGAAGCCCAACGTGGCCCGGGTGGTGAACCCCACTTCCCGGCAGATCATTTCCCTCAGTTCTCAGCCCTTCACCCTGCAGCCCGGCCTGGCGCCTTTGGAGCTGGAGGCCACTGACGCCAGCGGCACCGGCGGCGCGCTCAACGCCCTTGATGCCCTGCGGCGCGCCAATCAGTTCCTGATGGCAGCCGGTGCCCAGCTGGACCTGCCGCTTCTGGACGTGAACTGGGCCCCGGGCAGCACTACCGGCACCTTCTTTTCCCGGGAGCGGGGGGCGTTCATCCTGGGCGAGCGGAGCAGCGATTCTGACGAGTACGACGACCCGGTTTTGATCCACGAATACGGCCACTTCCTGACCTCCACTCTGTCCCGCGATGATTCCCCCGGCGGCTTCCACAGCGGCGGCAATCTACTCGACCCCCGGCTAGCCTGGTCCGAGGGCTTCGCCAACTTCTTTGCCCAGGCGGTGCTCAACGATCCCGTGTACCGGGACAGCGGCCCGGACGGGCACATTGCCCTGCGCTTCAACATCGAGAACAACGTGGAGCCCGGGGTGCGTAACGAGACAAGGGCCAGCGGCTACTGGAGCGAGCACAGCGTGGCGGCAGTGCTCTGGGACCTGTTCGATAGCGGCCCCAGCGATGACGATGGGGTGCAGGTGCCGATGCGCGACATCTGGCAGGCGGTGGTCCGCCTGGGCGGTAACGACTTTGTCTACCTGATTGACTTTGCCGACGCCCTGGTGGCCATTCGCCCCGACCTGGCCCAGGACATAGGGGCGGTGCTGGCCCTGGAGGACATCACCTATACCCCATCAGCCCGGCCCACCGTGAGCCTGCCGTTCCCCAGCCTTATGAACCCCGGCCAGGGCGTATCGGGCACTGCCGACGCCTTCCTCACTTGCCGCCAGGACTTCTCCACCGACTGCTCCCGGGACAGCACCCAGCCAGTGCCTGGCCTGCTCAACTCTCATCACTTCTATGAGTTCACCCTGGACCAGCCCAGCCGCGTCACCCTCACCCTCACCATCACCGCCGCCGCTGGTGCCCCTACAGTGGACCTGGACCTAGCCATCCTAGACCCTACCAGGCTGAATAGCGCCGGGCGCTGCTGCCAGGTGGTGGCCAGCTCCCAGCGCCAGAGCCGCATTGGCGACCGGGAGAAGATTTTCCTCGCCGAGCTGCCAGCCGGCCGCTATGTGGCTGAGGTGTCGGCCATCAGGTTCTCGTCCAACTCGCGCTTGCAGTTCACCCTGCCCCGGGACGGCACCTACACCCTGGAGGTGGGCTCTTTCCAGCCCCTCCCGTCTGGCCAGAGCGGTCAGTACCGGCTGGGCCTGGTAGCCGCTGGCGGCGAGCAGACGCCCCGGCTGGTCCCCGACCCGGCTGGTCCAGGGCGCGAGGCTACGATGGTGGTAGGCACCGCTATCAACGGCCTGCTGGAGCCAGGAGACCGCTCCCAGGGCTTGGGAAATTACCTGGACCGCATCAGCTTCCAGGGCAAGGCCGGCCAGGTGGTGACCGCTTCCGTGAGCTCCAGCCAGTTTGACACGGTGCTGACCCTCCTGTCCGCCGACGGCCGGCGGCTGTCCTATAACGATGACGTACCCAACGGGGCCAGCGCCGCCAGCTATACGCTGGAGCTGCGCCTAGGCGATTAGGGCACCCGCCGCCAGAGGTCCTCCAAGTCCTCCCGGCGGTCAATGTCGTAAGCCAGCGCCGGGTCTGAGCCCAGCAAGGCGGCGCAGGGGACCCCCAGGATCTGGGAGGCCCGCGCCTCCACCTCGCGCACCCAGAGGCGGCGTAACAGGAACTTGAGGACGAAACCCAGGCCCAAGAGCCACGCCATGCCCAACTGGCTCTTGCGGGCATTGAACACCTGCCGCGCCAGCGGCTCAGCAGCCAGCACCGTGCGGCGCTCCACCAGCAATACACTGCCCCCAGTAACTAGGCCATCAGCCAGCGGCACAAACAGCGCTGGGGAGCCAGGAAAGGCCTGGTGGAAGTCGGCCGCCCACACCACCGGGTAGTAGATAGCGGCACCAGGCTGCTGGGCGCAGGCAACCAGGAAACTAGCCAGGGTGGCGGCCTGGAGAAAGGGCAGGTCACTGGCGCAGCACAGCACCTGGGGCGTAGCCAACGCCTCCAGGCCCCGCCGCAAGTTCGCGATGCCATCGGGCCCTTCCGCCACCCACTGCGCCCCAGCAGCCTGAGCGATGTGGGCCACCGCCTCTGGACCCACCACCACCACCGGCTGGTCGCCGACGGCACCCCGCACCGCGTCCAGCACCCTGGTTAGTAAACTCCGCCCCTGGAGCGATAGCAGCGCCTTGACACTGGTGCCGGCCAGCTGCGCCAGCTCAGCAGCAAAACGCCCTCCAGCAGTGATCACTACCCCACAGCCAGCGGGCATTGCTAGCAGACAGCGGCACTCACTTCATGACTTTCAGCCACTTGAGGACAGCGATAAGAATCACTGCACCCACTACACCGGCCACCAGGCTGCCGATGATGCTGGTGACCGATAGACCTATCAGGCCAAACACCAGCCGGCCAATGAAGCCACCAACGATGCCGATAACAACGTTGGCCACCGCCCCCTGCTGCTTGTCGGTGCCCATAACCAGGCTAGCCAGCCACCCTACCAGGGCGCCCATTAAGAGGGCGAGAATCCAGGCAAGAATCATAGCCTCTCCTCCTTCCGAGCCAACATGGTACAACGATAATCCTACCAGTACCCGTACTCTTAGAGCATGGGCTGGTGGTGTGCTGCCGGCCAGGAGGTGCGATGAAAAACCCGTTTGAGCGTGTGGCCCAGTTGCGCAAGGCCAATCCCCAGCGCAAGCCTGATAGTCTGGAAGGCCGGGTCCCTCCCGGCCAGTACCTGACCACCAAGTTCCCGGTGCTAACTTACGGCCCGGTGCCCAGTATCCCCCTGGAGCAGTGGAAATGTGAAGCATGGGGCCTGGTGGAAGAGCCCAAGAGCTGGTCCTACCAGGAGTTTTTGGCGCTGCCGCACGTGACGCTCACCGCCGACTTCCACTGTGTCACCCGCTGGAGCCAGCTAGATAACACCTGGGAGGGTATTAGCATCCACGAGGTAATGAAGCAGCTGAGGCTCAAGCCCGAAGCCGGCCATGTGATGGTGCACTCCTACGGCGGATACACCACCAACCTGCCCCTGGAGGACCTGCTGCAGGACAACGTGCTGTTTGCCTACAAGCGCAACGGCGAAAACCTGAGCCCAGACCACGGTTGGCCCATGCGCCTCATTGTGCCGCACCTTTACGCCTGGAAAAGCGCCAAATGGGTGCGTGGCCTGGAGTTCATCGCCCAGGACCGCCCGGGCTTCTGGGAAACCTACGGCTACCACATGCACGGCGATCCCTGGACCGAGGAGCGGTTCTCTTAGGCTGGCTCCTCTTCATCTTCCGGTTCTAGCAGCTGGTCATCGTCCGGCAAAGGGGTGTCGTGATACAGCCTCTTGGGGCGCTCTGGCGGCTCCCGGCGGGAGAACACCTTGGCAATAGCGTCCTCCAGGATACTGATCTCCCGGCGCAGATCGTCGTCTAAAGGCCCCTTCATAGCCCCCCTCAGGGGGAGGTAAGCGCCCGGCGCAAGAGCTCCACTGCTGAGCTCTTCCGGCTCTTCACTGTCCCCTCGGGACAGCCTATCCGGCGCGCTACCTCCGCCACGCTGAGTTCTTCAAAGAAACTCAGCTCGATCACCTGGCGGTAATGCTGGTTCTGGAGCTGGGACACCGCCTGGCGCACTTCGGCCGAAGCCATCCTGCGCCAGGCGCACTCCTCTGGCGTCTCGAAATCAGCCGGCATCCGCCCCCATTCCTCTTCGGCCCGGTCCAGCTCCTCGCTGTCAGTGCGCGGCAGGACCTTGCGGCGCAACTGATCAATGGCCCGGTTGTGGGTAATGGAGAGCAGCCAGCTCACCAAACTGCCCCGCCGGGGGTCAAACCGGCTGGCCGAGCGCCAGAGCCGCAAGAACACATCCTGCACCACTTCCTCAGCAGCAGTGCGATCCTGCAGCATCTCCAGCGCCCAGGCGAACACTAAGCAGTGGAAGTGCTGGTAGAGCGCTTCCAGCGCTGCCTCGTCGCCCCGCGCCACCTGGAGCAAGAGCCCAGTCACCTGGGAGTCAGCGTGCGGCTTGCCCCTAGCATAGCCTCGTGTGCTCAATTCCCTGCCCATGTGCGCCTCGCTGCCCGCCTGTGAAGCTTGCCAGCATTGTAGCGCAAATCACCTCAACGCTGCTCGCCCTAGCACTGCTGCCAGGGCCCGCTCGGCGCCAGAGAGGATCTCCCGCTCGCTTACGGTGAGCAACCGGCCATCTTGCACCACCAACCGCCCATCCACCACCACATGGCGCACATCTGACCCCCGGGCGGCGTACACCAGCCGGGCGATCACGTCCCCTCGCCCCGCCGGGGCAGTGTGCAGCTGGTTCAGGTCCACCACCACCAGATCAGCCCGCTTCCCCACTTCAATGGAGCCAATGCTCTCTGCCAGCCCCAGGGCCCGCGCCCCGCCCAAAGTGGCCAGCTCAAACACCTGGTGGGCCGGCATAGCTCGGGGGCCGTGCCAGGGCTTCTGGATCAGCGCCGCCAGGCGCATCTCCAAGAAGCCATCCAGGTTGTTGTTGGCTGGCGCGCCATCGGCGCCAATGGCTACTGGGATCCCTAGCTCTAGCATGCGCGGCACTGGCGCCACCCCGGAAGCCAGTTTCAGGTTGCAGCTGGGGCAGTGCAGCACCCGGGTCTGGGTAGCGGCCAGCACCTCCAGCTCCGCCTCATTCACCCAGATACAGTGGGCCAGGGCCACTTGAGGGCCAGTCAGCCCCAGCCGGTCCAGATACAACACGTTACGTGTGCCCCGCTCCGCCTCCACTAGCTCAATCTCGGCGCGGTTCTCGGCAGCATGGGTGTGCACCATCACCTGGTACTGCTCTGCTAACCTGGCCACCTCCCGGAGCAGGTCCTCACTGCAGCTCACCACAAAGCGCGGGGCGAAGCAGTAGCGCAGCCGGCCGTTACTGGCGCCGTGCCACCGCTCTAATAGCGCCACACTCTCCGCCAGCGACTGGTCAGTCTCCTCCAGAAGGCCAGGGTGGCTGTTGGGATGGTCCATCAGGCACTTGCCCATGGTGGCCCGCAGGCCGATTTCCTCTACGGCCCGAAAGGCCTCGCCGGTGTGGCGCACGGTCTCCATATCCAAGATGGTGGTGGTGCCGCCCAGTAGTAGCTCCGCCGCACCTAAAAGCGCCGAGTAGTACACCGACTCAGGAGTATGCGCCGCCTCCAGGGGCCAGATGCGGTGCCTGAGCCAGTCCAACAGCTCCAGGTCATCGGCCATGCCGCGGAAGAGGGTCTGGCACAGGTGAATATGCCCCTGCACCAGACCGGGAATCACCACCTGCCCCCTGGCGTCAATCACCACCTCAGCGCTCTTGGGTGTCTGCCCTACTGCCTTTATGACGCCGTCCACGGCATACACCCCGCCGGACACCACTTCCCGCGCCAGGTTCATGGTCACCACCTGGGCGTTCTGGATAAGCAGCGTGCCCACTACCACCCCTCCACCAGCTGGGCGAACTCTTCCTGGGTCACCTCCATCAAGGTGTCCTCCAGTCCATCAAACCAGGGGGCGCTGCCCACCGCCCGGAAGCCGCACTTCTCGAAACAGCGCCGGGCGCGCACATTGAAACCATAGGTGCGCAGCCGCACCTTTTTCAGCCCCATGGCCTGGAACAAATACCCCAGGAAGGCCCGCACCGCGTCGCGGCCATAGCCTTTGCCCCAGCAGTCTTTTTCCCCCAGCACAATCCCCAGCCAGGCCTGGCGCCGGCGTGGGTGGTAGTCGTGGTACTCAATGGTGCCAATGAGCCGCTTCTCTTCATCCAGGATCACAAACACCTGGTGCCTCACCTCATGGCGCCGCGCCTGGTGGCGCATTTCCTGGCCAAACTGCGCCAGCGACGCCTCCAGCGGCGGGAAGCCATTGAAGTGGCACACCTCTGGGTCAGTGGCATGCCTATAGAGGGCCCGCAGGTTCTCCTCGCTCAGGTGCGGCCCGAACTCGCAAAGGTATGTCTTGCGGCCCCGGGCAATGAGCCCTGGCGGGTCTGAATCGCGAAGGGCCGCGAAAGCCCACGAAGGACGCGAAATCATTTCATCACCCTGGCGCGTCGCCTTCATACCACTTTCCATCCTTCCAGACCTACTCACGGCTTGCGGCGTTACTAACAATAACACAGGCACGCCGCTCAGCGTGCCTGGACCTGATTTTCGCGGCCCTTCGTGATTCAGTCACCCACCACCAGGTTCAGCAGCTTATCGGGAACGTAGACCACCTTGAGGATCTGGCCTAGGAGGTACTTCCCCACGTTCTCGTGCGATTTAGCCAGGGCCAGGGCAGCATGCTGGTCTGCCCCCCGGGGTGCTGGAATGCGCCCGCGCACCTTGCCGTTCACCTGGATCACCAGCTCGAAGGTGTCGGCGGCCAGCGCATTGGGGTCGTAGCTGGGCCAGCCCGAGCGGTGGACGCTGCCGCCAGTGCCGAACCAGCTCCACAGCTCCTCAGCCAGGTGGGGGGCAAAGGGCGAGAGCAGCTGGGTGTAGCGCACCACCGCCAGCTTGTACACCGCAGGCAAGGGCCGCTCCCCCAGCTCGCTGCGGTACTTGGCCAGGTCATTGAGCAGCTCCATGAGCGCTGCAATGGCGGTGTTGAACCGGAAGTTGTCGGTGTCGTCGGTGACCTTCTTAATGGTCTGGTTCACCCGGCGATAGAGCTCCCGCTCGGCGCCTAATAGCGCCCCAGGATCAACTCTGGCGGGCACCGCCTGCAGCGCTAATTTGTCTTCGGCCAGGAGCTTATACAGCCTGATCAAGAAGCGGCGCGAGCCCCCCACCCCTTCGTCCGTCCACTCGAAATCATTCTCCGGCGGCGCGGCGAACAAGATGGTGACCCGGGCCACGTCGGAGCCGTGCTCATCCACAAACGGTCCCACTGGCACGCCGTTGCCAGCTGACTTGGACATGACTCGCACCTCGCCTCTAGCGTCGCGGCGCAGCACCATCCCCTGCGTGAAAAGCGCCTGGAACGGCTCATCAGCCGGCACCAGGCCAGCATCAAACAGCACCTTGGTGAAGAAGCGGGAGTAGAGCAGATGCAAGATGGCGTGCTCAATGCCACCAATGTACTGGTCCACCGGCATCCAGCGCCTGATGGCCTCCCGGGAGAAGATCTCCCGGGCATTGCGGGCATCGGCGTAGCGCAGGTAATAGAAGCTGCTGTCTACAAAAGTGTCCATGGTATCCGGGTCGCGCCGGGCCGCCCCGGGGCACTGGGGGCACCGGACGTTCATGAAGCTCTTGCTGGCGGCCAGGGGCGACTTGCCCTTGGGCTTGTAGTCCTCAATCTCGGGGAGCGGCACCGGCAGGTCTTTCTCCGGCACCGGGACAATGCCACACCTCGGGCAGTGGATCATGGGAATGGGCGCGCCCCAGTAGCGCTGGCGGGAGATCAGCCAGTCACGCAGCCGGTAGGTGACCCTGGCCTGGCCGATGCCCTGCTGCTCCAAATAGATGATGACTTTACTGATCCCCTCCGGGCGGCTGGGCAGGCCATTAAAGGGGCCGCTATTGGCCATGACCCCGTCGCCTTCGTAGGCAGTAGGCATAGTGTCCCCGTCCAGCACCTGCCCCGGAGGCTGGATCACCACCTGGATGGGCAGCTGGAACTTTCGAGCGAACTCAAAGTCCCGCTG
>JACQHA010000171.1 GCA_016199255.1 Deinococcus sp. | reverse complement strand
TGGAAAAGCTGGGGGCTGGGCAAGAGCAACGTGACCTGCCGGCGGCGGGCCAGTGACCAATCACTAGAGCCGTCCCAGCGCAGGATCCCCTGGTCAGGCTGCTCTAACATGGCTAATAAGCGCAGCAGCGTGGACTTCCCCGCTGCCGAGGGGCCGATGATCCCCAGGAGCTCGCCTGCGCCTATAGTCAGGTGCTCTACTTGCAGCACTACCCGCCCGGCGTAGCCCTTCACTACTTGCTCCACGATAATGTGCAGGCGCTACCTCCCCCGCAGCCGCAGTAAGAGCACGTTGAGTAGGAGAAACACCGAGATCAATATGCCCCCCAGCGCCAGGCCCAGGGCAAATTCCCCTTTACTGGTTTCCAGGGCAATGGCGGTGGTGATGGTGCGCGTGGAGCCGCGGATGTTGCCGCCCAAAATCGTGGCCGCGCCCACTTCGCTAATAGCCCGGGCAAACCCCACAGCCACCGCCGCCGCTACCCCGCGCCGGGCGGTGCGCAGCGCTGCCGCCGCTTCCTGCACCCTGGTGGCGCCCAAAGTGCGGGCGGTGAGGCGCCAGAGTGGGTCCACTGCTTCCAGGGCGGCGAAGGTGAAATAGGTAATTATGGGCACTGCCAAGCAGAACTCGCCAGCGATGACTGCCGCCGGCGTAAAGAGCAGCCGCCAGCTCCCCAACGGCCCCTGACGGGAAAGCAGGCCAAAGAGCACCAGGCCCACAATCACCGTGGGCACCCCGGTCAAAGTAGCCAGAACCGCTGCCAAGAGCCGCTTGAGCCGGTACTCGCCCAGCGCCAGGACAATGCCCAAAGGCACCGACACCAGCGCCGCCAGGAGGGTGGCCAGCGCGGCGAACTCCAGCGAGCGGCTGAGAATATCCACCACTTCCCGGTCCGCCGAGCTCACCAGCCGCCAGGCCGCCAAGAGAGCCTCCCAGAGATAGTGCACACTTACTCCGGCGGCAACAGCGTGGGAAAGAATAGCGGCTGGCCGTTCACTTGGTAGTCCCTGATAAGGCGCTGCCCCTGGGGGCTGGTGACCCAGGCAATGAGCGCCATGGCGCCCAGGTAATTAATATCGGGATAGCGCACCGGGTTCACGGCAATGATGCTATAGGGGTTGGCCAGCAAGGAATCGCCACCAGTCACCGGCCCCTGAGCTACTATAGCCAGCGCCACCCGGTCGGCAAAGGTCACAAAGGTACCCCGGTCGCTTAAGGTATAGCCCCCCAGCTCACTAGCAGTAATCAGCGTCTCTCCCATACCCCGCCCGGTCTCGCGGTAGTTGGGGTTAGCTCTAGGGTCTAGCCCGGCTAACCGCCACAGCTCCAGCTCCTTCACATGGGTACCGGAGTTATCGCCCCGGGACACAAACGTGGCCTGGGCGTGGAAGATCTGCGCCAGGGCAGCGGCCACCTGAGTGGCCTGCGCTGCACCGGCTGGATCGTCAGGTGGCCCGAGCAACACGAAGTCGTTGAACATGAACTCCCGGCGATTGACGCCGAAACCACCGGCCACAAAAGCCTCCTCCAGCGCCGGGGCGTGGACCATGACCACATCGGCGTCGCCTGTCTCCCCCAGATGGAGCGCCGCTCCTGTGCCCACCGCCACCACCTGCACGTCTATCCCAAACCGTTCCTCAAAAGGGGGCAAGAGAAAATCCAGCAGGCCAGAGTTCTCGGTGCTGGTAGTGGTAGCCAGGATCAGCCGCTCCTCCACCTGGGCCGAGGCGCTTAAGCCCAGGCCTAGCAGGAGAGCCAGGCATTTCCAGAGACGCAGCATAGAACCTCCATCCCTTTTCACCAAGACGTTATGTTACCTCAGACATAACGCCAGCAGTGTTTGTTCCCCTGGCGCGAGTTATGCCACACTAGAGCCGTGGAGCCGCGCAGCAAGTTCTGGATCGAGCACCAGAGCCGCTATCTGATTGGCCCCCGCTTGGTGCAGCTCCTGGAAGCGGTGGATCGCCTGGGGTCTCTGCGCCAGGCGGCGGCAGAGCTCGGCTGGTCGTACCGCTACGCCTGGGGGCGGGTGCAGCAGCTGGCAGCCCTGCTAGACCAGCCGGTGCTGGCTAGCAGCGCCGGAGGGCCAGGGGGCGGCGGCTCCCGGCTGACTGCCGCTGGCCAGGAGCTTTTGGAGCGCTACCAGCAGTTTGAAGCTGGCCTCAAAGAGCAGGTGCGGCAGCGGTTCAACCAAGTATTCGGCAATTATACCCTGGCCCATTCGGAGCGGCCGCGAGACCACCGGCCCAGCCGGCGGCGATGAGGAGGTAGGTGCTATGCGCATTTTTCTGCTCTGGACAGCACTTGTCTTGGCCACTGTGGCACTAGCCCAGGACCAGACGCAGGTGACGGTATATAACAACGACCTGGCGCTGGTTCGCCTGGTGAAGACCGTGAAACTGGAGGCGGGGCGGGCCGTCATCACCCTGGATCAGCTCCCCCAGGCGCTGGACCCTTCCACTGTCCAGGTGCGAGCGCTGGACCAGGGGCCGCTCACTATTCTGAGCCGTACCTTCAGCTCCAGCCCCCTGAACCCCTATGACCTCCTGCGTTCCCGCGTTGGGCAGAAAGTGATCCTGGAGCGCAATGGCGTTCGCCAGGAAGCTACCGTGCTGAGCCCTGACGGCCTCTTTCTGATTAACGGCCAGGTGGTGTGGGACCGGAGCACCGACACCACTATCATCTTCCCCGACCTGAGCCCCGAGCTGCCCGCCACCCCGGCGCTGGCCATTGAGCTGGAGAACGGCGGGGCGCTGAACCGCACCCTGGAAATCACCTTCTTCACTAGAGGCCTGAGCTGGAGCGGCACCTATGCCCTGGTGCTCTCTGGGAGTGGCCAGGCAGATTTAGACGCCAGCGCCACCGTGATGAATTTCAGCGGCGCCGACCTGGTAGCCGATCAGGTGACCTTAGTGTCCGGTGACATTAACCTCACCATGCCCGGGTTTGGCTTCTTTGAAGGCCGGGGGGGCGGCGTGGAGTCCAGCCTGGCGGCGCCAGTACTGGACCAGAGCGGCACCCTGCTCACCTTGGACCTGGGCCGGGGGCTGGCCCTACGGCAAAATGAGAGCACCCAGCTCAGCCTGTTCAGCGCTACTGGGGTACAGGCGGCACGCAAACTGCAGATCAACAATGGCGATTTCTACTCCCCAGAACTGGAACTGGCGGCGCGTAACGTGATCGAGATTGCCAACACCACCGCCGCTGGGCTGGGGAGCCCTCTCCCCCGGGGCCTGGTGCGCATTTTCCAGCGGGAAGAGGACCAGCTGCGCTTTTTGGGCGAGGACAGTATTGGCAACCTGGCGCCTGGCGAGCTGTTAGCGGTCACCACTGGCAGCTCCATTACTGTGCGGGCCAAGCGCACGGCCCTGAACGTGCAGGAAGAGCCGGGCGCCGATGGAAGGGGCCGGACCGTGTACACCATTGGCTATGTGGTGCGCAACAGTGGGCCGGCAGCAGAGAATGTGGACCTGCGAGAAACCCTCCCCTCAGGCAGTACCCAGGTCACCGAGAGTTCGCTGCCTCCCCAGCACCCCAATGCCAGCACCTTGCTGTTCATGCTCTCCGTCCCAGCTGGCGGCGCAGTGGAACTGCGCTACACCCTGGTGGTAGAGTAGCGCCACCACTGCAAGGCCCTCCAGGAGGCGGAAAGTCTGAATAGCGCCGATATTGTCATTCGCAATATTACCACCCCCCAGGAGTTCCTGGCCTGCGAGGAGCTTCAGCTAGAGGTGTGGGGGTTCAGCGAGCGTCAAGTGACCCCTTACCACGTGCTGATCACCGCCGCCAAGAACGGCGGGGTGCTGCTCGGAGCATTCGCCGGCCACCAGCTGGTGGGGTTCGTCTTCGGCTTTCCCGGGTACCAGGGGCAGAAAGTGTATCACTGCTCCCACAAGCTGGCGGTGCGCCGCGACTACCGGCACCTGGGAGTGGGGCTGGAGCTCAAGCTGGCGCAGCGCCAGCGCTTACTGGACATAGGCCTGGACCTGGCCACCTGGACCTATGACCCGCTGGAGGCCATAAATGCCCGGCTCAACCTCACCAGGCTGGGGGGTATCGGCCGCCAGTACCTGGTGAACCTCTACGGGGAGTTCGGGGGCGGCCTGAACCGGGGCACCGAGACGGACCGGCTGGTGGTGGAGTGGCAGCTGGCCAGCCAGCGAGTAGAACAGGCGCTGGCCGGGACCCTGGCCCAGGCCCAGCCGCAGCTGGTGGCGCTGCGGGCTGAAGGAGACCCGCAGCTCCCCCGCCCGGTGCAGGCTGAGCTGGCGGAAGTACCAGTGGTGGCAGTGGAGATCCCCCGGAACTACCAGGTGATAAAGGAGCAGAACCACCAGCTGGCGGTGCAGTGGCGCCTGGCCTCGCGCTCTGTCTTCCAGTGGTACCTGGACTGGGGCTACGTGGCTACTGGCGTAGAACATACCCCGGAGCGGGTGTACTACCTCCTAGAGAAAGGACCGGAAATCACATGAAAATCGAGCGCTGGGAACTGGGGGAGGTGCACCTAGAGCTACTCAGCCCCTTTGAAACCAGCTTTGGACGCACCAGCACCAAGCGGGCCCTGATCCTGCGCCTGTTCTCCCAGGGGCTGGTGGGCTACGGCGAGTGCGTGGCGCTGGAGCACGCCATGTACAGCTACGAGACCCCGGAGACCTGCCGCCACATGCTGGAGCGCTACTTATTGCCCCAGCTAGCTGGGCGGGAGCTGGCGGGCCCCCAGGACGCGCCAGCGCTCTGCCGGCACATCCGCGGCCACAACATGGCCAAGGCCACGCTGGAGATGGCGCTCTGGGACCTGTTTGCCCGGGCCAAAGGGCTGTCCCTGTCGGCCTACCTGGGCGGCACCCGCCGCACCGTGGACTCAGGCATCTCCCTGGGTATTGAAGCCAGCATTGCCGCCCTCCTGGAGCGCACTGGCGCTGCCCTCAACCAGGGATACACGCGCGTCAAGATCAAGATCAAGCCAGGCTGGGATCTGGCACCGGTGCGCGCCATCAGAGAACGCTTCGGCACCATCAAGCTCATGGCCGACGCCAACTCGGCATATACCCTGGCAGACGCCGCCCTCTTTCAAGAGCTAGACCGCTTCCAGCTCCTCATGATCGAGCAACCCCTGGACTATGAAGACATCATCGACCACGCCACCCTCCAGGGGCAACTGCAGACCCCCATCTGCCTGGACGAGAGCATCCACTCCAGGGAGGACGCCAGAAAGGCATTTAGCATTGGCGCCTGCCGCATGATTAACATCAAAGCCGGCCGGGTTGGGGGATTGGGGCCAGCGAAAGCCATCCACGACCTGGCCAGGGCCCAGGGCAAGGCGGTGTGGTGCGGCGGCATGCTGGAAACTGGCATCGGCCGGGCGTGTAATTTGGCGCTGGCGTCGCTGCCCGGGTTCACCCTGCCAGGCGACCTCTCGGCCTCGGCGCGCTACTTCCCCCAGGATATTGTGGACCCACCAGCCAGGCTCAATGGGGACGGCACCATCTCCGTGCCCACCGGGCCAGGCATTGGCGTAACCGTCGACGACCTGGCGATTCAACCGCTGGCCAGAAGCGAACCGTATTTCAGCTAAGTTTGAACTTACTGCCCTCTGCAGCCGGCGGCCGGAGCAGGTGCAGCACGTAGCCCAGGCTCATGGGATCCCCTTATTCTTCACTGACTACCGGGACTTTTCGGACAGCGACCTGGGGGCTAGGCCTTTTTCATAAACTCGAAGTACCCTTCGGGGGTCACCGCCTTGACAGCCAAGCCGCCGTCCACAAACAGGGTCTGGCCAGTGATCCAGGCGGCGTCGCTGGAGCAGAGGAAGGCCACGGCGCCAGCCACGTCATCAGGCCACCCCGCCCGGCCCAGGGGCGTCACCGCCCCCCAGCGCTCAGCGTAGCGGGGGTCGTCGCGCAGGTTGCGCTCCACCACAATGGCCCCTGGGGCCACGGCATTAATGGTGATGCCATGCGGCGCCAGCTCCACCACCAGGGCTTTGACTAGGTGCTGGATCGCCGCCTTGGCGCAGGCATAGGGGCTGAGGAACGGGATGGACAGGTTGCCCACCACGCTGGAGATGTTAATGATTCTCCCGCCCTGCCCCTGCTGGACCATCTGGCTGGCTGCCGCCTGGGCGCAGAAAAACACCCCCTTCTGGTTCACCGCCATCACCGCGTCATAGAGCTCCTCAGTGACCTCCAGAAACGGCGACCATCCTGGCACCGCGGCATTGTTCACCAGGATGTCCAGCCGGCCGAAGTTGCTTACCGCACACTGGATGAGCTGGGGGATTTCATTCAGCCGCCGCAGGTCGGCCTGGCAGATCACACCTTCCGATCCGGCCTGCTGCACCAGGCGGAGGGTCTCTTCGACACCAGTAGGGTCAGGGCCGTAGTTCACCACCACCTTGGCCCCTTCCTGAGCCAGCCGCGCTGCCAGAGCCTGCCCGATGCCGGTGCCGGAACCAGTGACCACCGCTACCTTGCCTGCTAGTCGCATAACTCCCTCACGCGCCGGCAATTGTATCGCGAAGGGCCGCGAAAGACTACGATTGCCTACTGTCTTGTGCACATCTGAAGTACCCATAGGGTTCCCTAATGAGCAGGTTGTGAAAGGTATGACCAGGCCACGTGCTAGTGTTGAGCTGTGCTGGGGACCCTAAAGCAACAGGCCAAGCAGCTTAAGGGTGAAGTGCTCGCCCTGTACTTCGCGTACCGGAACCCCCGCACTCCCTGGTATGCCAAGGTTTGGGCGGCATGTGTGGTGGCCTATGCCTTGAGCCCCATTGATCTCATCCCGGACTTCATCCCGGTGCTGGGGTACCTCGATGATCTAGTACTAGTCCCCCTTGGCATCGTCCTGGCAGTCAAGATGATCCCCGAAACTATCATGATAGCAAGCCGAGCGAGAGCCCAAGCTCTCATAGGCGAAAGAAAGCCAGCAAACTGGATAGCAGCCGGAATAATCATCCTGGTCTGGCTTTTGCTGCTGTGGCTGATCGCGGCGCGGGTCCTCAACATCCTCAAAGCCTGAGTCAGGCTGTATCACCACGCCCAAACCCCGAGCACCCGAGCATCACCCAGCAGAGGTGGCACTTTTTCGCGGCCGTTCAAGCTGCACTACTTGACACCTGCATGTTCATGCGTTAGCATCTTCAACATTATTAGGTCTGGGCCTGGGTGGAACTGACCGGGAAAATGCGACTTGGTAGGCTCTTGACCAATAAAAACCCGTGCATGGCCTTGGCCGACTGGAGGAGGCAATAGCAGATGGAAAATACAGTCAATGCCGGAGATACTGCCTGGATCCTGGTGTCCACTGCCCTGGTCCTGATGATGACGCCGGCCCTGGCCTTTTTCTATGGCGGCATGGTACGAAAAAAGAACATTCTTTCCACCCTGACCCTGAGCTTCATCACCATGGGGCTGATCGGCATTCAATGGGTGCTCTGGGGCTATAGCCTGGCCTTTGGCCCCGACGTCCGCGGGATCATCGGCAGCCTCAAGTTCGTTGGGCTGTCTGGGGTGGGAGCCAGCCCTAATGCTGGCTACGCGCCGACTATTCCTCACCTGGCCTTTACTGCCTTCCAGATGATGTTTGCGGTGATCACGCCTGCCTTGATCACCGGGGCCTTTGTGGAGCGGGTGCGTTTCAAGGCCTTCTTGCTTTTCACCGTGCTGTGGGCCACGCTGGTGTACGACCCAGTGGCGCACTGGGTGTGGGGGGTAGGCGGCGTGCTGCGCCAGCTAGGGGCGCTGGACTTTGCTGGCGGCACCGTAGTCCACGTCTTGGCCGGTTTCTCTGCCCTGGCCTTCGCCCGGGTGATCAGATCCCGGCGTGGGTTCGGGAAAATATCCATAGAACCCCACAACATCCCCTACTGCGTGCTGGGGGCCGGGTTACTCTGGGTAGGGTGGTTTGGCTTCAACGCCGGCAGCGCCCTGGCCTCCAATGGGCTGGCGGTCTACGCCCTGGTGAACACCAACACCGCCGCTGCCGCAGCAGGCCTCGCCTGGACCTTGCTGGCCTGGTTTGACAATAAACCCAGCGTGCTGGGCATGGTCACTGGCGCGGTGGTAGGGCTGGTGGCCGTCACCCCAGCCGCCGGCTTCGTCACGCCCCTGGCTGCCTTGATCATTGGCGCCGTAGCAGCGCCCTTTAGCTACTATGCCATCCGCTTCCGGCAGCGCCGGGGGTTGGACGAGTCCCTGGATGTGTGGGCCTGCCACGGCATAGGAGGCGCCTGGGGCGCACTGGCCACCGGGCTGTTTGCCACCAAACTGGTAAACGAGGCAGGCGCCAATGGGCTGTTCTACGGGAACCCTCGCCAATTTGTCATCCAGCTGATTGCCGTAGCTGTATCGGCAGCATTTGCCTACGTTGCAACCTTCGTGATTGCCAAGGTGCTGGATAGCGTCATTGGCCTCAGCGTCTCAGAACAAGAGGAAGAAGTGGGCCTGGACATCAGCGAGCACGGGGAGCGGGCTTACACCTAAGCCAGCTGGGAGGAGGAGATACTATGACGAAGAAAATCGAGGCTATCATCCGCGAGGAGAAGCTCAATGACGTGAAAGAAGCCCTGCGCAAGATTGGCATCGTAGGCCTGAACGTGGTTGAGGTGCGGGGACACGGACGGCAAGGCGGCATCTCCCTGGCGGGGCGCATTGGGACTTACCAGGTGGATCTTCTGCCCAAGATCCAGGTCAACATCATTCTGAGCGATCACAACGTAGAGAAAACCGTCGAGACCATCTGTGAAGCGGCGCGCACAGGAAGAACCGGCGACGGCCTCATTTTCATCTACCCAGTAGATGACGTGATCCGCATTCGCACCGGCGAGCGCGGGCGCCAGGCCCTGACGTATGAGGACGACATAGATGCCAGGCGCGCCGCTGCTGGAGGGAACAAGGACAAGGCCGGAGCGAACAAGACAGCTACCTGATCAACACGTGGTGGGGCGAACACCAGGTCATGGGTCCCAACTTAAGGGATT
>JACQHA010000149.1 GCA_016199255.1 Deinococcus sp. | reverse complement strand
TAAGAGACAGCCGGAGCTCAGATGGATAGAGCAGGGGACTCCTAAGCCTCTGGCCGGCCGTTCGAATCGGCCCGGGCGCACCAACCCTTCTACATCTCCAACACCCAGGCCATACCCCCGCCCACCTTGTGGCCGAGGCAGGTTACGAGCCTGGCTGCTCTTTGACGTGGCTCGCCAGCCACGCAAGGGCGCCTTCGGTCATGTGCCACACCCCAAGAGCGTGCGCAGCATACTCTACCGCCTCGCTTTCATCACCCAACCCAACGTAGGGAGGGAGCTGCCGGGGCAGGCTCTTGTGGCCAAGGAGGTAGGCGGGGACATAGGGGTTAGTCCTGAGCGCCTCCTGCAGGGCGCGGTTGGCTGAGTCACCAGTACCTTCGTCGCGAAACCACCATAGGGCGCGGCTGTAAGCCCACGTCGCCGCGGCGTCGTCCTTATATTGCTGGAGCAAGGCGCCAAGCTCCTCGTCCCGCCCGTCCTCAAGGAGGCAGTTAGCAAGGATGTAGCGGATCCCCTGGTTGTCGTTGAGATTTAAGCGGAGCATATCCTGGTAGTGAGCGATGGCCTCTTCATTCTTGCCCAGCAGCCATAGGCACTGTGCCAGACCAGTGCGGGCGCGCATGTATGGCCTTGTTTCCAGGACGCCCCAGAAATGACCTACATCTTCTTCGAACATTTCCGGTCCCAGGGCGCGCTCCCCTGCCTTGATGCCTTGCTCATAGAGCGCCTGGGCCTCGTGCAGGCTTCCTGCCGCCTCCTCGGCCAGGAGCACATAGGCGTCGGCACAGTCTTCAGAGATCTGGAGCGCTTGTCTGGCCAGTTTGACCCGCCGCTTGCCGGTGGCCTCCCATGCTTCGTACATGAGGTCTTGGGCGCGCTCGAGTGGGGTCAAGTCAGTAGCCGGAGTCGGTCCTCCCGAGGCCACGACTTGCTGCAGGAAAGCATTGGCTTCCTCGATGGATTTGAACTCATGCCCCTCGAGGAGATGTCCGAGGTCCCGCATGAGCTGCTCCATGACACGGCGGTCGAATGTAGGGACAGGCAGGGAACGCGATCCGGACCGGGCCTTCTTCTTGCCCTTTGTGCGTTTCTTGCTCATCGTCACCTCTCGAGCCTACACATCCGGGCGAGACCTCGCCTGATCGGCTCGTAATGAGCCTTTGAAAGCTGTCCGAGGTAGCGCGACATACGGCTTGTGTCCAGCGTCCGGATTTGCTCGAGCAGCAAAATCGAGTCCCTAGGCAATCCTCCCATCCCCGCTCTTAACCGCGGGTAAAGGTCTGGTGAGGCAGCAGCCCAGCTCTGACCGTGGTCGGTCGTCAGCGGCACAACTAGCACCAGGTCAAAACGCGGTTGTCCCAGCCTGCCCGGCAGGCCCAACACAATGGCTGGGCGATAGCCCTCCTGTTCATGCCCTTGCGGGTCGTGCTCTGGAAATCGCGCTGTAACCACATCACCAATCTCGAGCTGGGACATGCTCACTTCTCAAACCGCAGAGGCTTACCTAACGTCTCAGGATCGATATCGCCCCAATCGTAGGGCTCGTACTCACCCAGGCGGGACAGGTCAGCATCGTGCCAGGCTCTGGTTTCGGCCAGCTCGGGCTGGTATTCCAGCAGGTCTGAGACATCTACAGACTCGCCCGTCAGCTTGCGAAGTGTGGTTATAAGCTTTTCCAGATTCTCTATTGAAGGCTGGCGGCTACCAGCGGCATAAGCGTAAACCGTCTTGGGGCTCATGCCCTCTACTTCCTTAGCCAGCTGGTAAGCACTCAGTTGGTGAGTGTCCAAGTATTCTCTCAGTTTGACACGCAAAGTTCCCATGTCTATTAGTCTACACTAAAAGCCAGTTCCAAACTAACACTATAGCCCTTAGGGCTGTTCTCACCACCTAATTCCAGGGCGGCCAAGTGCCATGTGCACTAATTGAGTAGAGCCCATAGCCTGATGAGCTCAGGGCCTTTCTTCCCTGCCCTGCTCTAGCAGGTTGCGCTATTATGTCCCGTGGCCGGTTCCCGGCCGGAGGTGGAGTAGCGCTAGCGAAACACCATGTTCAGAACGAAATGGCCACACGGGGGGTAGGCATGAACCGTCTCAGGCGTCTGGCACTCCTCACCAGTCTCGCTGCCTATGCGCTGGTGGTACTAGGGGGACTAGTACGCGGCACTGGCGCTGGACTGGCTTGCCCAGACTGGCCCCTCTGCCACGGCCGGATTATCCCGCCACTGGAGCCGCTGGTGCTCATCGAATGGGCGCACCGCCTACTGGCCTCCATTGTAGGCTTGCTGGTCGTTGTCGTTGCCGTGGTGGCCTACCGGTCCCGGCGGCAATGGCCCCAAGCGGTGTTACCGGCTTTCATCGCCCTAGGGCTACTGGTGGTGCAAGTAGTGCTGGGCGGCCTCACAGTGCATCTCTTACTCACCCCAGCCATTGTGGTGGCCCACTTGGCCACCGGGATGGCCTTCCTGGCCAGCTTGCTGACCACTACGGTGCTGGCAACACCAGCTGCCCAGCCTGGAGGCACTGTTTCTGCTGGCTTCCGCACCCTGGCGCTGATCACTGCCCTGAGCACCTATGGGCTGATCCTGCTGGGGGGATTGGTCAGCTCCAGCGGCGCTGGGCTGGCCTGCCCTGACTGGCCCTTATGCCACGGCCAGCTCCTGCCGCCGCCGGCTGGGGTGGCCCACCTGCAATTTGCCCACCGCCTGGGGGCGTTGACGGTAGGCGTATTCATCCTGATCACGGCCCTGGCCAGCCGCCGCCAGACGCCGCACCTGGCCAAGGTGGCTGCGGCCACGCCAGGGCTGCTGGCGGGACAGATTCTCCTGGGCGCCATTAACATCTGGACCCGCCTGGCGCCAGTGGTGACTGCCGCACACCTGGGCCTGGCTGCTATGCTATTTGCCATGTTGGTCGTGTTGGTGGGGCGCAGCTTCCGCACGCCGCTGGGGGCTGCCACCAGCGCCTTACCCCAGCCCCAAGGAGCCAGATGATCATCAGGGACTATATCAATCTAACCAAGCCGCGCATCATTTTTCTCCTGCTGCTCACTGCCCTGGCGGCCATGCTGGTGGCGGCACGTGGGCCGCTCTCCCCTGCCCTGGTGCTCTGGACCATGTTCGGGGGTGCTCTGGCGGCTGGGTCAGCTAACGCCATCAATTGCTACCTTGACCGCGATGTAGACGCGATCATGTCTCGCACCCGCCGGCGGCCCCTACCGGCTGGGCGCGTCGGGCCGCGGCAGGCGCTGGTGTTCGGCCTGGTGCTGGGCGCGCTATCTTTCGTCGTCCTGGCTCAGTGGGTGAACCTGCTGAGCGCCTCCCTTGCCCTGGCTGGCATCTTGTTCTATGTGTTCATCTATACCATGTGGCTCAAGCGCGCTACCGCCCAGAACATTGTGATCGGCGGCGCCGCCGGCGCAGTGCCGCCGCTAGTGGGCTGGGCAGCAGTCACTGACCGGCTGGATCTCACAGCGCTGCTCTTGTTCGGCATCATCTTCCTGTGGACCCCGCCCCACTTCTG
>JACQHA010000148.1 GCA_016199255.1 Deinococcus sp. | reverse complement strand
TGCCCTGCGCTACTTCCTGCTGACCCTGGACCTGCGGCGCCCGCGCTTCTTCCTGGGCACATTGCTACATACGGCGCTGACTGGAGTCACCCTGCAGAAGCTAACCTGTGCCCTGTCTTACATGGTGGTGCACAAGCACTTCCATGAATACGTCACCAGAGTCCATGGCGACCCAGAGACTGCCGGGGCACGCTCGCCGTTTGCCAGGCAGCCCACGGCACCGCCTCTGTCCAGCACCGTGGCGCCGCGCACCACTGGCTAAGAAGCCAGGCAGAAAACTATGCAGGGGGGCCAGCTCGTACCCTTACAGTTGGGAGGTGTGTATGGCTGAGATGAAGATCCGCGCTCTGCCCAATGGTCCCTACCTGATTGAGGGACCCATCACCATTGTCGACCCTACTGGTGCGGAACTGCGTGTGGAGAAACCCCAAATCACCCTGTGCCGCTGCGGTCACTCGTCTAAGAAGCCTTTCTGTGACAGCACCCACCGTACAGTGGGGTTCAAGGCTGCCGACCCAGCACCACGGTAGAGCAGCACCCAGGCTCCAGGCACCGGAGGAGCGGTTCTGTGACCCGCCCACTCCGGTGCCTAGTTATGGAAGGGCTTAGGTCCGCTGGCTCCGACGCCCGGGCGACTGTGCGCCGGAGGCGCATCCCGCCTTTTCATGCTCCCCTTCATGCTGATTTCATGATGAGAATCGGTATAACGGCGTCATTGACCACGGCATTACCCGGCTGGGGTCAGTGCAGGTGCTGCTGGTACCTGAGATCTTAATCGCCATCCTGCAAGGGCCAGTGCTCCAGGTGCCCTATTACCACCAGGCCAGCCTGCCTGGTGCGTGCCCACCTCGATGGCCATGGTGTGGAACTTCTTCAACGACCTGCCCGGGGGCATTGTGAGCAACTGGTACCTGGCCGGCAATCACAACCAGGACCGGGGCAGCGGCACCTGGCCCCATTCCCTGGCAGCAGACAACTTCGTGCCTGCCAGCCGCTACACCCACCTGCGCTGGGATGCTGACCTGATCCCGTCGGCGCCCTTCACCAGCTATGTGAAGCTGGTCAACCGGGGGTTCAACCTGAAGGACTTGATCCCCTTTCTGCCAGACATTGACATCCCCCCGCGGCCAGTGGAGCTGGGCTCTACCACCACCCTGCACGCCTTCGTGTCGGTGGGTTCCGACGACAACTCCATCTGGCTGCACGACTCCAGCGGGGCGTTCACTGGCACTCCCGGCGTCGCCATCCAGCAGACCTGGGCCCAGTTCCGGACCACTGCCATAGACGGCACCACGTCCGATGAACTCTACACCCTGGTGTTCTCCAGCACCCCTAAGCCCGAGAATGAGCGGCGGGGCTCTATTGAGATCCGGGACGGCCAGATCTCCTTCGCTCGTCCCGACGTGGGCCAGATGACCTGGAAGTGGGACGGCGACCCCTATGACCGGGGCTACTACTACGATGACCCCTCTGGCGGGTTCGCCGACCATGCCGAGCTGGGCAACTCCAGCCGCTGGGGCGATACCCTGAACCTCAGCTTCCAGGTAGACAACGTCACCGCCATCGAGCGGAACTACACCCTGATCTACCGGCTCACCAGTGATGGTGGCGAGACGGTGTACTGCAGCGACTCAGTGAACACCACTGTGGCAGCGTACACCAGAGGCTCCCAGTTCGACCGCAGCTTCGACACTGGCAACTGCCTCCCCAACGTGGCCGGCTACTACAACCTCCAGTTCTGGCTCTACCAGAATGGGGTGCTGCAGGACGCCAAGATCGTCGAGTTCCACCAGACAGCAGCGCTCTTTATCATCTACCTGCCTGATAGCCGGCAGTAGCTCCCAGCAGCGTGGCAGAGGAGCGCCCTGCGGGGCGCTCCTCCCCTTTTACAGGCTATAATGATGATTGGCACCGGCTTCAGCCTGTGCGGAACGTGTGAGGCCTTGCTATGAGTGATGTGCTAGCGCCGCTTGATGTTTTTCAACCGCCCAAGCCCCTGAGGGCCAAGCTCATCACTTTGGGCTGCCAGATGAACGTGTACGACAGCCACATTCTGGCCACTGAGCTGGCCAGAATCGGCTACCGCGAGACCGACCAGTACGATGATGCCGATCTGGTGGTGGTGAACACCTGCGCCGTGCGGGAGAAGCCGGCGGAGAAACTGCGCAGCCTGCTGGGACTTTTGAACCAGCAGCGCAAGAAACGCCCTATGAAGATTGCCCTGGCGGGGTGCTTGATGCAGCTCCAGGGCAGCGAGTTCCAGGAGAAGTTCCACATTGACTACGTCACCGGCCCAGGCTCCATCACCGAGCTACCCAAGCTGATCCAGGCCGGCCAGGGCACGTCGCTGGAGTTCATTGACTCTTTGGCGGACTATGTGGCGCCGCCCCAGATGTCTCTGGCAGCCCACCTCACCATCATCCGGGGCTGCGACCACGCCTGCACCTATTGCATTGTTCCCCGCACCCGCGGGCCCCAGGTGAGCCGCCCCCCGGAGAAGATCTTGGAGGAAGCTTATGCCTTGCGTAAAGCTGGCGTGCTGGAAGTGACGCTTCTAGGCCAGAACGTGAACGCTTACGGCAAGGACGTGCCCGGCTATCCCAGCTTCGCCCAGGTGCTGCGCCAGATCGGCAAGATCTTCCCCAGGGTGCGCTTCCTCACGAACCATCCCAAAGACTTCACTGCGGAAGTGATCCAGGCCATCGCCGAGACGCCCACAGTGTGCCGGCACCTGCACCTGCCAGTGCAGTCTGGCTCAGACCAGGTGCTCAAGGACATGAACCGGGAGTACACTGCCCAGCAGTTCATTCATGCTGCCCAGCTTGCCCGAAAGGCCCTCCCCGGCTGTAGTGTGACCACCGACCTGATCGCCGGCTTCCCTACTGAAACTGAGGAGGACTTCCAGGCCACCCTGGCGCTGGTGGACCAGGTGGGCTTTGATGCCTCTTTCACCTTCATCTACTCGCCCCGGCCAGGCACCCCGGCGGGGGCGCTGCCTGACCTGCCCCAGGAGGTCAAGACCGAGCGGCTGATGCGCCTCATTGACCAATGCAAAGCGTGGTCCTTAAAGCGCAACCAGGCCAGGGTGGGCCAGGTGCTGGAAGTACTGGTGACTGATGAGCGCAAGGGCGATGGCACCTCCCAGGGCTACTGCCGGGAGAACATCCCGGTGGTAGTGGGCGAGGACCTAGACCCGGGCATTTATCAAGTGCAGATCGGCCGCGCCGCGCCGCAGCTCTTGTTTGGCGCGGTACTACACGACCTATAGCGGCCTTTCACTCGACACCTCCCACTAGCCAGCCTCAACTTCGTTTGAGGCACGGCCGTGCGCCCCTAC
>JACQHA010000153.1 GCA_016199255.1 Deinococcus sp. | reverse complement strand
GGACCTGGGGCTGATCCGCGCAGAGCATCTCCCAACGAGGCGGGCCCGCCCTGGCGCCCAGTTGCGACCGGCAGGAGATCTGGAGGCCTCGTAATGCGGGTAGTGCTGATTGGCGCTAGTGGGCAGTTGGGGAGTGATCTGGCCCAGGTGCTCTCTAGCCGGCCGGGGGTGAGCCTCTTCCCGCTTACGCATGCTCAATTGGACATTACCCAGGTGGAACAGGTGCGCACGGTGCTGACAGAAAAGCGGCCGGAGGTAGTAATCAACACTGCCGCTTATCACCGGGTGGATGATTGCGAGACCAATATTGGCCAGGCCTTTGCCGTCAATGCCGTAGCAGTGGCTCAACTGGCGGCCATTACTATTAGTTAGTAGGATTATCAATCAGCGGCGGACCTCGGTGGAGGAAACTGGGGAGTTTCTTGGTAGGCACTTAGGTGTTGGCGTCAAGTCGACTTGGCACCATGATGCTAGAATAGGGACATAGGGGGTGGACACGTGGCAGGCGAAGTGTGCAGGCGGCCGCGACTCATGATCGATGTGACTCCAGAGTTGCGGCGGCGGATTAAGATTGCTGCTGCCAAGCGCGATCTCTCCGTCCGGGACTATGTGGTGGCCATCCTTGAGCGCGCCGTACCGGCTGGGGAGCGCCTAGGGGTGGAGCAGGGGCGGACGGTAACAGCTGAGATGATTGAGCGCCTGGAGCAGATTCAATCAACCTTGATGCAAGGCCGAACCTTCAGCGATGACTCCACAGAGCTGATCAACCAGGCACGAGAGGAGCGCACAGCGGAGCTGTGAGCGACTCTGTCGTCGTAGACGCCAGCCTCGCGGTCAAGTGGGTGCTCAAGGAGCCCTATACTGTGGAGGCTATGGCGCTCCTAGCTGAGTGGGAGAGACAGCAGTGCAGGATCTTGGCGCCGAGCCTGCTGGCCTTTGAAGTGGCCAATGCCCTCTACAAGCGTGTCAGCCGCGGCGAGCTGGCACTAGATGTGGTAAAGCGCGCTCTAGACGACTTCCTGCCAGTTGGCCCGGCACTCTCCCGGGAGCCAGCCACGCACCGCCGGGCGTTTGAGCTGGCCCACCAGTTCAGCCGGCCGACGTCCTACGATGCCCACTACCTGGCCCTGGCGGAGCGCCAGGGCTGTGAGTGCTGGACTGCCGATGAGCGGCTCTGGAACGCCGTCAGGGAGAAGCTCTCCTGGGTGCGCTGGATCGGCGAGTATCATCCTCCAGCTTCCAGCTCAGGATGATGCATTGAACTGGTCATGAACCGGGCGCAGGACTGGTCGGACCTAGGTGATAATGCAGGAACCGAGTGTGGGCCTTACCTCTCTGGGTGAGGTTGTTCGGAAACTCAGGGAGTTGGTATGATCTGGCCCATGTGACCGCACGGACTGATTTGACTGATGCGCAGTGGAAATGCCTCCAGCCGTTGCTCCCACCCCCCAAGGTGCGGGGCCGGCCCCGCAATGACGATCGGCACACGCTCAACGGGATCCTGTTCCTGCTGCGCACCGGGGCGCCCTGGCGGGATCTGCCGCGACGCTACGGTCCCTCCTCCGTGGTCCGGACGCTCCCGGCGAAAGGGGGGGCGACGCGGTGGGGTACAGTGGCCAACGCCGAGTGAAAGGGACCAAGGACCATGTGGTAGTGGAAGGCGGAGGATTGCCCTTGGGGCTCGCCATCAGCGGGGCCGAGGTCCACGACCAGCAGGTGGCCCTGGCCACCCTGGACTCCATCCGGGTCCCCCGGCCCCACGGGGGCCGCCCCCGCCGACGGCCCCGCGGGTTAGCGGCGGATAAAGGGTATGACGGGCAGGCGGTGCGGCAGGGGTTACGCCAGCGCCGCATTCGGGCGAGCATCCCGGAGCGCCGGTACGCCCACCGCCGCAAACGGGGGCGGAAACCCCTCTCTGACGTCGTGCTGAGTGGCGGCCGCTGGGTGGTGGAGCGGAGCCACGCCTGGTTTGCCAGCTTCCGGCGGCTGCGGGTGCGGGATGAGAAGACCAGCGTGATGCACCAGGCGTTTCAGACGGTGGCCGCGATGTTCATGTGCCTCCGGCGGCTGCTCAGCCCCCTACCGGTGACATCATGATTTCCGAACAGCTTCAAGTTGTGATGCATGAAGTGGAAGACCTCGCTCCCTCCCTGCTTCAAGAGGTACTGGATTTTATCAGCTTCCTGAAAATGAAAGTGGCTCGGGAGCAGTCGGAGACGGCTCTTTTGAGCGAAAGTGCGCTGCAAAAAGATTGGCTTCGGCCAGAGGAAGATGCGGCGTGGCGAAATTTGTGAAGGGGGACGTTGTGGTCGTTCCCTTTCCATTCTCGGACCTGACTCAGGCCAAGCGGCGTCCTGCCTTAGTTCTAGCTGAACTGGAGGGAGATGATCTGATCCGGTGCCAGATCACTAGCCGCGCAGTCAGGGACCGGTATGCTCTTGAGCTTGAGGATTCGGACTTTGAGACAGGCAGTCTAAAGCAGAAGAGCAACATCCGTCCCAACCGCCTTTTCACGGCCGATACCCGTATTGTCCTCTATCGGGTAGGTCGGCTAAAGATGGAGAAAGTGGGCGGAGTGATCACCAAGGTGGTAGAGATTCTTCAGGCATGAGCAATGACTTCGCCTATTGCATGGGCTACATTGATGCGGCTCAGCTGGAGCGGTTGGCGCAGCCGCTTCTAAGAAATGGGTATGGGGAGT
>JACQHA010000002.1 GCA_016199255.1 Deinococcus sp. | reverse complement strand
CGGTAGATGGCGCGGTCGGGTGGTCAAGGTTCCGGTATCTGACACTCCCCTTCTTGAAGCCGTTCTTGAGCTTGGTGACCATCCTCAACGTCATCTATGTGTTCAACTCCTTCCCCATTATCTGGATCTTGACCAAGGGGGGCCCGGCGAATCTGACCCATGTGCTGGTGACCCACATGTACAACGTGGCCTTCATCAACAAGCGCTTCGGCCAGGCCTCGGCTATTGGTGTGGTGATGTTTGTGGTGCTCTTCTTGTTCAGCGTGGCCTATACGGCGCTCACTGCTCGAGAGATGTTGGACGAGGGCGAACATGCCTAGGTCCTTCTCCTCGCAGGTGCAGCGGGCAGTGGGGTTGCTACCGCTGTATTTGCTGGTGGTACCGGTGGTACTGCTGATGCTCTTGCCCTATGCAATCATGGTACGCACCGCGCTCACCCCTCATGATCAGCTCTATGTCTACCCCCTGCGGGTGCTGCCCACTTGGTGGCGGCTGGCGAACTTTGTGGACACCTGGATCATCAGCCGGTTTGGCTCCTCGCTGCGGAACAGCTTAGTGGTGTCTATAGGTGCCACGGTGCTGGCGCTGCTAGTCGCTATCCCTGGTGCCTACGCTTTGGCCCGGTTTCGGTTCCGGTTCAAGCGGGCATTCCTGTATCTCATCCTGGTCACCCAGATGTTTTCGCCCATCCTCATCATCGTGGGACTCTTCCGTACCATCTCTACGTTGGGGGTAATTAACACCTACTGGGCCTTGATCATCACCTACGCTGCCTTTGGCCTGGCGTTCACCATCTGGATGTTGACGGGTTTCTTCCGCTCCATTCCTAAAGAACTAGAAGAGGCAGCCTGGATTGATGGCTGTACGCGCATGGGGGCACTGCGCCGGGTGATTGCGCCCCTGGCGCTTCCGGGCATTGTCACCTCGATGATCTTCCTGTTTATCTCTGCCTGGAATGAGTTTCTGATTGCGGTGACATTTATCTTTGACGACCGGCTCAAGACTCTGCCGCCGCTGGTGGTAGGCCTTTCTGGGACCCGCTACCAGACCGAGTGGGAGCAGGTGATGGCGGCGTCGCTGATGGCCACACTGCCGGTAGTGATCCTCTTTGTTTTCCTGGAGCGGCACCTGGTTCGCAGCCTCACTGCCGGTGCAGTGAAGTAGACGGCGACTGGTCGTACACTAAAGCCTGAGGATGTGCTTCTCCTGGTCCTGGAGGTGCCTTTGTCTGTTCCTGCCAGTCCCATGGTCTTTTGCGACTTCGATGGGACCATCACTGAGGAGGACATGATTATTGCCATCTGCCGCGGCTTTGCACCGCCTGAGTGGGAGGCGATCAAAGACGACATCCTGGCGCAGCGCCGTGATGTGCGCAGCGGCGTTGCCGCCATGTTTGGCCTGATCCCTTCTCCTAGGCGTGAGGACATCGTGCAATTCGCCCGGAAGACTGCGCGCATCAGGGCGGGGTTTGGTGAACTGCTGGACTACTGCCAGCAGGTGGGCATCCCTTTCCAGGTAGTGTCGGGGGGCGTAGACTTCTTCGTTTACCCTGTGCTGGAGCCCTACTTAGCTAAGATTGATCGGGTCTACACCATTGAAGGGGACTTCAGTAGCCCGACTATCCAACTGCGTTACCCTTATGGCTCAGCCACCAGCGGCACGTCGAAGCCGCTGATTCTGGAGCAGTACCGGGAGTACTACCGCATCCTGATCGGTGACAGTATCACCGACTTAGAAGGCGCTCGGATTGCCGAGCTGGTGTTTGCCCGGGACCGATTGTGCCGGTATCTGGAGGCTGAAGGCATGGCTTACCAGTGCTTTGAGACGTTCCATGACGTGCACCAGGAACTCGAAAGGCGACAAGCTAGAGGAGTGTGGGGGTCGTAATGCAGATCGTGGCCCGCTATCGGATGTGGGGAGTGCCGGGGTCGCCAGAAAAAACTGGCGTCCTGCTGGCCCGGCTGCAGGCTGGGGCACCGCCAGCTCCAGGTGGGGCGGAAGTGCAGGCAGTGGCGGTGGAGGGGGACACGGTCGTGGCCAGCATCGCCTATCCTCTGGCCTGGGTGGAGCCCCGGGTCACCTCGCTCCTGATCATGACCATGAGCGAGGTTGGCCATCTCCCGGTGCGCCTGGAGGCCTTGGAGCTGCCCGAGGCCTTTGCCCGCAAGTTTCCTGGCCCCAAGCTGGGGGTGGAGGGGTTGCGGCAGCGCCTGGGAGTCTGGGGGCGCCCGCTGGTGATGGGCATTCTGAAGGGCTGCCTGGGATGGGAGCTCAAGGCCGTGGCCCAGCGTTTTGCTGAGCTAGCCCGGGGTGGGTGTGACCTGATCAAGGATGATGAGGTCATGGCCGATGAGCCTCCGGGCACGGTACTGCGCCGCCTGGAAGCTTGCCATTCAGCAGCGGAGCAGGTGTGCCGGGAGACTGGCCGGACGGTACTTTACTGTTCCAATTTGACTGGTCCACCCAGCACGCTCTTGGAGCGGGCGCACCAGATGGTGCAAGAGGGGGCTGGTGGGTTCTTCTTCAACGTGGTGCTCTATGGCTACGGGCTGCTCCAGGACCTGGCGGCGGATGAGGCGATTGACGTGCCCTTAGTGTTGCATCCTGGCTTCCTGTCGCTCCTTAGTAGAGGGGAGCGCTCCGGCATTGCTCCCGCGCTCCTGGTTGGTACCCTGAGCCGCCTAGCAGGTGGCGACGTAGTAATTTTCCCTGGCCCCCGGGGCAGTTTCCCCTGGCCGCAGGAGACCGGGGCAGCCATCCATGGGGCGCTGCAGCAGACCGCCGTGCACCGCCGCGCCTGGTCGGCGCCGGCTGGCGGCCTGCGGGCCAGTATGCTGCCTGAGCTGCTCGTGGTCTATGGCCATGACCTGGTGGTCAACGCCGGCACTGCCATTTCTACGCACCCTGATGGACCGCAGGCTGGTGCCCAGGCTCTGGCAGTGGCCACCGCAGTACTGGCAGCGGGGGGGGCGCTGGCGGACGCGGCCCAGCAACACCCGGTGCTGCGGCGAGCACTAGAGGACGGGGGATGAAGCAGGCAGCCGTTGTCGGCTACGCCGGCGCCGTGGGCCAGGCGTTTGTACACTACGCTCGCACTGGCGGCCTGGAAGTGCTGGGTCTAGAGCAGGGGGACGCTGACAAGTTGCGCCGGCTGCAGGCTACTGACGCGCCGGTGCTGGTGTGTACCAGGGCTGAGCACTTATACCCCCTGCTGGTCGAGGAGCAGCTAAACCAACTGGATCCAGCACGGCTCATCTTTGTGCAGAACGGCATGATTGAGGACATTCTCAGGCAGTGTCATCTGGACCCAGAAGCGGTGGGGCGAGGGGTGCTCTACATCTCCATCACTCAAGGCAAGGTT
>JACQHA010000143.1 GCA_016199255.1 Deinococcus sp. | reverse complement strand
GGGATAACATGAAGAAAAGCCTGAGAGCAACTATAGTCTGCGCCATCCTGGGGCTGGCGGCGGGCTGCCGGAGCAACGCCCCGGAGACGCCCAGATTGCTGATTGTCTATGGAGCCGATAGCACCTTAGCTAGCCAGTACGCCACGGCTTTAGAGAACCAGGGCTTTGACGTGAGCCTGCTGCCCCTCAAGGCCGCCAGTGGCCGGGCGCTAGCGCGCGCCGACGTGCTGCTCCTGACCCCTGGCGCCGGCAGCAAAGGCAAGCAGCAGAGCGCAGTGGTCAAGTCCCTGAGCCACAGCCGGGCCATCCTGGTGCTCCCTGAGGACCTGGCTGCCGGAGACCGGCTGGGCGTTGAGCTGCACCAACTGCTGGGACGCTAAAAGCACCAGCCGCCCTGAGGCAGCTGGTGCTCGATGAATTGGCTTCCACCCTAGGGCATCTGCACCGGCAGGCCAGCGCCTTGCCAGGCCTGGAAGCTGCCCTCGTAACCCTTGGTATTGGTATAGCCCAGAAGCCGCATGGTGTACATGCCCAAATTGGCCCGCCAGCCGGTCTTGCAGTACACCACTACCAGCGTATTCCGGTCCACCGGGAGCCGGTCCAGGTTCTCCGGGAGAGTGTCCAGGGGAATATTGACCGCGCCCGGGATGAAGCCCTGAGCATACTCCTCGGGCGTGCGCACATCCATCAGGAAGAAGGGGAGCTGCAGCTCGATCAGGTCTGCTAGGTCCTCGGTATCAATTTTGCCCCATGGGGAGTCAGCCTTGAGGGAGGCCAGCACCCCGGAGAGGTAGCCGGTGAAGTTCTGATCGACGGTGAACACCGCATCACTCAGGCCAGTTGCCCCCCACACCACGACTACTGCCAGAGCAAGACCAACGAGCATTCTCTTGAACATTGCCTACCTCCTAAGGAATCTTTTCCAGGACCACTTGCTGGTTAGCCTGGGAGCTGCCGGGATCCAGATCGTCGGCGCTTAAAAACAGCGCCTGGTTGCCGTGACAGGAGTTACAGGACCGGTTCTGATCGGTGCTGCGCTGGATGTTGTGTGGAGCAGCCGTCTTCCAGCTGGGGAAATTATCGAAGTAGGGCAACAGGTTCTCCCCGAAGTAGTCGAAGCTGTGCCGATCCACCGGGTTCTGGCGCAGCGGCACAACATCGTAAGGGTAGCCGGGAACGGTGTTCCGGCCGGTCTTGATCACCACCTCGGTGCGCTCCGGACGGCGATGATAGATGCCCGCCTCGTCGAAGGAGCTGTGACAGGTGAAGCAGTTCTTGTAAGGTTGGGCATGGCACACCTGGCAGCTCACCTGCTGGTGGTTGGGAATCAGATGCGCTGGCGTTGACCCGGCCGGTAACGCCTGGTGACAGTCAGTGCAGTGGGGCAGGCCAGCCACTGCCCAGCGGCTGTCATAGGCAGTGCCATCGCCGTGCAGCGGCTCAGTGTGGCAGTCCAGGCAGGTCATCTCCAGCCCGCAGGCGCAGCGCCAGGTCCTGGCCAGTCAAAGTAGAGTGTAGGCTAGTGGCGTGCTGCCACACAATTGGAGCGTGGCAGCTTGCACAGGTGCCATCGCCTGGCTGCAGCCCGGCATGGGCTTGCTCCGGCTCGCTGGCGGCGGCATTGCCGCCATGGCAGAAAGTGCAGCCCAGGGCGCCGTGGGTACTAGTGGGGAAGCTATTGCGCACGAAGATGTTCAGTAAGGGCTGCCGGCTAGGCGCGGCAGCGCAGCCTCCCTCACCCTGGCCGGCTGGGGCTCTCTCTCAGAGCAAGCCCAGCAGCCGTGTGCTGTCAGTATGGCAGCCGACGCAGTTATCTGTAGTGGCCTGGCTCTCCTCCACCGGCAGCCAGCCCCCCAGGCCGCTAGCCGCCAGCAGCACCAAGACCACAGAAAGTCCCAGGAACCGGTAGCCTCTCATTGCTCCCCCCCTTTCCACGACGCCATACACAGGGCCCGCAATGTAGACCTACCTGTGTTACCACGGCCGCCACCTGGTTCAAATCAGCTAAGCGGGCGAGCTATATCCGCCAAATGGTCGAGTCCACCTAGCAGAGAGCCTGAGCCAAGGAATGCCACCCAAGCACCACCACACCGGGCCAGTTATTATGGACGGCGACTAGCATCACCCGGCTCAATTCTCAGGGCAGTAGCACCAGCCCCCGCTGGGCTACTATGATGGTCACTAAGACAGAGCTGGTATCTGGCCAGGGAGCTGGGTTATGGGTATTGATGAACTTCTCAAAGAGAAGCGGGAAGAAATCCTGCGCATCGCCGCCAAACACGGCGCCTACAATGTGCAGATCTTTGGCTCTGTAGCGCGTGGTGAGGCCGGTCCGGAGAGCGATGTGGACTTTTTAGTGGAGCTAGAGCCTGGTCGCAGCCTTCTGGACCATGTAGCGCTGATGCAAGACCTAGAAGATCTTCTGGGGGCAAGGGTCGACGTGGTCACCAAGAACGCTTTACACTGGTATATCCGTAGCCGGGTGTTGGCTGAGGCTGTACCCTTATGAAGGACGACCAGCTCT
Source organism: Deinococcus sp. (assembly GCA_016199255.1). GTDB lineage: Bacteria > Deinococcota > Deinococci > JACQHA01 > JACQHA01 > JACQHA01. Next base: position 527 of record JACQHA010000143.1, on the reverse strand, counting down.
ACCTCCTCCATATTGCCCAGTGCATCCAGCGGATCGAGTCCTACACCCAGGACGGACGAGCGGCGTTCATGGCATCCTCCCTAACCCAGGACGCTGTGATTCGTAACCTTGAGATCATCGGTGAGGCAACCAAGCGAATCTCCCAAGATCTAAAGCAGGCGTACCCCGATGTACCGTGGCGCCGAGTGGCTGGGCTTCGAGACGTGCTTATCCACAACTACATCAGGGTAGATTTAGACGAGGTGTGGAACGTAATGGAAGCTGACCTGCCAGGCCTCAAGAGCAAGATCGAGGCGATCCTACAGGAATTAGGAGCACCACCTCGCTCTCCTCCAGGATCCTGAAGCATTGATTCCCCTCAGTCTCTCCTGGCATTCGGCCGGTGGGACTGGAGTATATTCCAGGTATGAGCCGCCACTGGCTCGAGCCAGAGCTGGTCACGATTCCCGCCGGGCCGTTTCTTATGGGCAGCGACCAGGGCCAGGAGGACGAGCAACCAGTGCATGAGGTCTGGCTCGATGCCTTCG
>JACQHA010000142.1 GCA_016199255.1 Deinococcus sp. | reverse complement strand
GCATCGACCTGGGCTCCACCCACCTGGCGGCAGCGCTGCGCCAGGAACAGCGCGCCATTCCCATGACGTTTCAGGGCGCCACCCGCTTGCCGGCCCAGGCACTCTTGCGCGGCAGCGAGCTCTACATTGGCCAGGAAGCCGAGGCCAGGGCCGGCTCGGGGACACTGGTGGTATTCCAGCGCGCCGCCTTCGCGGTGCCGGCGCAGGACGTGGCCGTGCGCCACCAGTGGCGCAGCGGCGATGCCGCGGCGCTGGTGTTACAAGCGCTCCGGGAGCGCTCCAGCCGGGAGCTAGGCGCCACTGTGCAGCGCTGCGTGCTGGCCTGCCCCGCCTCCTACGACGCCTTCCAGCGGCGGGAGCTGCGGCGCCGGGCCGAGGCTGCTGGCTGGCAGGTGGAGCGAGTAGTTCCCGAGCCAATTGCCGCGCTGGTGGCTGCCGGCTACCCCCAGGGCCGGCACCAGGTGCTCTCAGTCTGCGACTTGGGGGGAGACAGCTTCCAGATTAGCGTGGTCACCGCCACGCCCCAGCGGCTGCGGGTTGTGGCGGCGCAAAGCACCGCCAGCGGTGGCGAAGCGTTCCTGACGCTGCTGGTACAGCAGGTGCTACTCGAGGCCCGGCGGCAGAGCGTGGCACTAGCTGGCGACCGCGACCAGTTGTTAGAGCAGGCGCGCTTCGAGGTAGCCCAGGCCACCCGCACCCTGGCTGGGGGCAGCACGGCTACCATTCGCCTCAGCGGCGTAGGCGACCGGGACTTCCAGTTCCCCTTGACCCCGCCCACCCTACAGGAGCTGGCCCGGCCGCTCCTAGAACAGCTGCAGCAGGCGGCGGCCCAGGCGCTGGCGCAATCAGGCTTTGCCTACAAGGATCTAGACCAGGTGCTGGTGTGCGGCGGCGCCCAGGCGCCGGTGCTGCTCCAAGCTCTGGAACAGGCCTTCGGGCAGCGGCCCCGGCCCATCACCGTCACCGAGCCAGTGGCTGTAGGTGCCGCCCTGCTGGCTGACGGGGTGGCCAAGACCGGCTGGCGGGGCTGGCAGGAACTGCCTGCCAGTAGAGGCCTGGCTAGCGCGGCACGCCGCTCACTGCTCCTGGGGGTAGGGCTGTTACTCGCCTGCCTGGGGCTACTACTCTACTTGAGCTGGCCTGGCAGCGCCCAGGGGCCGCTTTCTTGGGGCCATAGCCAGTTGGAGTGGGCCAGGGAACAACTGGAGCAGCTTTTTGGGGAGGGAAGATGACGCCAGCACGCCGAGCGGTGATCTTGGGCATTGACCTGGGCACCACCAACTCAGTAGCGACGGTGTTTGATGGGGTGGAATCGCGCATTCTCCCTGTGGACGGCGACAGCCGGCTGCTGCCCTCAGTGGTGTCCTACCGCGACGCCGAGCAGGCGCTGGTAGGCGCCAGCGCCAAGCGCTTGAGCCGGCTGCGGCCCGACACCACCTTCCGCTCCATCAAGCGCCGCATGGGCACTGACTGGTCGGCGCCAGTGTACGGGCGGAGCCTGACGCCAGTGGACATCTCCACCGAGATCCTGAAGAAGCTGCTGGCCGAAGCGGAGCGCCAGCTAGGGGTGCCAGTGCGCGACGCGGTGATCAGCGCCCCGGCGTATTTCAACGCCCGGGCCAGGGCCGATACTCGCGCCGCCGGCGAGCGCGCCGGCTTCAACGTGCTCAAGATCGTTCCAGAGCCCACCGCCGCTGCCCTGGCCTATGGCTTTGACAAGGGCACCGACCAGACCATTCTGGTGTACGACCTGGGAGGCGGCACCTTTGATATTTCGGTGCTGGAGGTGAAAGGAAATAATTTCACCACTCGCTGCGTGGACGGCGATGCCCAGCTGGGGGGCGACAACTTTGACGAGTTGGTGGCCAGCTGGCTGCTGGGCACGTTCCGCGCCGAAACCGGAGTGGACCTGGCGGCGCTGCCTGATTCCGAAGCCAAGCGCCGGGCCATGCAGCTCTCAATCGAAGCGGCGGAGCGCGCCAAGATTGAGCTGTCCGAGACCCAGTCCACTACCATTGCCATCCCCCACCTATGGACCGAGGGAAATGCTTCCCATTCGCTGGCAGCGCAGCTGCGGCGCAGCGACTTCGAGGCGCTGATTCTTCCCCTGGTGGAGCGCACCCGGGAGATCACCCTGCGGGCGCTGCGCGCCGCCCGGCTGCGCCCCCAGGAGATCGACCGGGTGGTGCTGGTGGGTGGCTCCACCCACGTCCCCCTGGTGCGGCACATGCTCACCGACATGCTCATGGAGCCATATGGCGACATTGACCCGGCCACCTGCGTGGGGGTGGGCGCCGGCATCCAGGCCTACTTGCTTACGGTCCCCGGCGCCGGCAGCACGGTGGATGTAGTGCCCCAGCCTCTGGGGATCAGGATCGAGCGGGGAAGCGATAAAGACCTTTTCGAGCCCCTCATCCCTGCCCAGAGCCTCTTGCCCCAGGAGGTGACCAGGGAGTACCGCACCGTGGCCGATAACCAGGCTGAGGTGCTGGTGGAGGTCTACCAGGGGATCTCAAATCGAGCCACCCAGAACACCCTGGTGGGCTACTTCCTCTTGGACGGCCTGGCACCGGCCCCCCGGGGGCAGACCCGGATCGACGTCACCTTCCGCATGGATGAAGACGGCATCTTGCACGCCTCTGCCCTGGACCAGCGCACCCGAAGAGCGCAGCACATCACCATCCGCGAGTTCCAGAGAGTGGAGCTGGCCATACTAGATAGCCAGAGTGCCACTGCCGACCTGGTGATTCTCATGGACGTCACCGGCAGCATGGACCCGTTCATTAACGCCATGAAAGACCGGGCCATTGCCTTTGGCGATTATCTGGCGCGTTCTGGGGTGGACTACCATATTGCTCTTATCGGCTTTGGCGATTTGAAAATCCACGAACCGCTGCTGGTCAACGCCCTCACCAGCGATATCAGGCGCTTCAAAGAATACGTGGTACACCTGCCCCGCACCCACGGCGGCGACATCCCCGAGTCGTCACTGGACGCGCTGCGCGCTGCCCTGCGCCTGGAGTTCCGGCCGCAGGCCCAGCGCATTTTCGTGCTGATCACCGACGCCCCGCCCCACCAGCCGGACCTGGAGGGCCATAGCGCCCGAGACGTGGCAGGCTTACTGCAAGGCGCCGGGGTAGTGACTTACGTGGTGTCGCGGCAGCTCAAGGAACACTATCGCGCCTACGCCCCCCTGACCCAGAACGGGGGGAAATACTACAACATTGAAGCCAGAGCCGATTTCCGGGAGATTATTGACACCTTGGCAGTGGACATAGCCCGGGGACTGACCCGCTAGGAGCAGCATGAGTGGCATTGTGATCGCCCCCAGCCATTACCTCTTAGGCATTGACCTAGGCACCTCCTACTCGCTAGTGGCGGCCTTTGATGGGCTGGGGGAGCCAGTGGTGCTGGAGATTGACGGCACCAAGGAGGTGCCTTCAGTGGTGTCCTTCAGCGAGGGCCACCGCTATTTAGTGGGCCAGAAAGCTAAGCGGCTGGCCAGGATTGCTCCGGACCGCACCGTGTCGTCCATAAAGCTGAAGCTCAAGGACCCTCACTACCGACTAGAGACCCTGGGCCAGGCCTACACCCCAGCCGACATCTCTGCTCTGATCCTGGGCTACTTGCGCGATGGCGCCCAGCGCTCCACTGCTGCCGACTGGCGTGGCAATCTGACCCGCTGCGTCATCAGTGTACCAGCCAACTTTGGCCCCGCAGAGCGGGAGCAGGTGGTGCGCGCCGGCCAGCTGGCCGGGCTGGAGGTGATTGGGCTGATCAACGAGCCCACCGCTGCCGCCATTGCCTATGGGTTCGACCGGGTGAACGAAGACAGCCGGCTCTTGATCTACGACATGGGCGGCGGCACATTGGACGTGTCGGTGGTGAAGGTGCGCAGCCGGCCGGGCAAGGCCAACGAGCTGCGGGTGCTGGCCAGCAACGGCCTGGACGTGGGTGGTGACAACTTTGACGAGCTGATCCTGCGTCATTTAGCCGACAAGCTCCAGGCCGGGACTGGCATCCAGCTCCTGGACCTGACCGCCAAAGACCACCTAGAGATCGACAAGAAGCGCGAGCTGCAGGCGCTGTTCCGCTCTGAGGCGGAGCGCATGAAGCGGGAGCTGAGCGAGAGTGAGCACACGGTCACCTGGCTCCCCAATCTCTTAGACACCTCGGCTTACCCGGGAGTGTCGTTTGACGCTGAACTGTTCCGCTCCCAGTTCGAGCCGATGATCCAGCCCCTGGTGCAGGCCACTGAAGAGGTCATCAATAAGTCTTTAGCGCAGGCCAAGCTGAGCCGGGAGCAGATTGACAAGGCGGTGCTGGTAGGCGGCTCCACCCACATCCCCCTGGTGCGCCGCTTTGTGGCAGAAGTCATGGGCCGCGCTCCCTATGGCGACCTAGACCCTTCCACCTGCGTGGCCCTGGGGGCGGCGCTCTACGCCTATGCCCTCACCGTGCCTGGTGAGGAGCCGCCGCTGGTAGACATTAACTCCTACAGCTTTGGCATCCAGGCCAGCGGCTGGGGCTTCACAGAGCTGATCCCCAAGGGCGCCGAGCTGCCCGGCGAATACACCAAGACCTTCACCACCGTAGCCGATGAGGTGACGTTCCTGAACATCAATGTCTACTCCAACGAGCAGGGCAACCGGCGGGTGACTGACCCTGGCATGAAGCTCCTGGGCCAGTTCACCATTGATGGCCTGCCGCCGCGCAAAGCTGGCGAGGTGAAGGTCGAAGTGACTTTCCGGCTCAACGAGGACAACATCTTAGAGGTGTCAGCCCGGCTACCCGGGCGGGCCGATTCCGAAGCTGGCATTACCATTGGAAAACGCTGAGGCCCTTCCCTCAGGGCATAGCTAGAGCAGCCGGTAAGGTTTATAACAAGGCAAGTGGTGGAGGTGGGCTATTGCTGAGTGGCGCGAGACTGAACTGGTAGTCGGCATTGACCTGGGGACCACCAACTCGGTCATTGCCTACTGGGACCGCGACCGGCCCAGGGTGTACAAGCCCTACCACGACTCGTTCCTCCTGCCTTCAGTGGTTTTTCGGGAGCCAGATGGGGGCTGGGTGGTGGGGCGGGTGGCGCAGCGCAACCGGGCGCTGCACCCCAGCCGGGTGTTTCGTTCTCTGAAGCGGCACCTGTGGGATCCTGAGTTCCGGGCCATAGTGGCCGGGGTGGAATACACCCCGGCCCAGCTCTCCGCCCAGATCCTGGCCAAGCTGCAGGAGATCGCCCAGGCGGCGG
>JACQHA010000147.1 GCA_016199255.1 Deinococcus sp. | reverse complement strand
GCCACCGCCCGCCGCGCCAGGTGCTGCTCTACTTGCGAGTCACTGAAGCGGCAGAGCTGGTGGTCTTGAAAGCGCAGCTGCGCCAGGGTCTCATCGGCGTCGGAAAGCGCCAGCGCCGTCTCCAGCGCCGCTAGTGCCCGGTCTGGCCCGATCATGCTGCCCCCACCTGGACCTGCCGGAACCGGGCAGGCGCGCCTCCATGGCCTACGGCCATAAGCTGCATGGGTTCGCCCTTGGCGCAGTTGGGGAAGCCCCAGAGCAGCCAGTCAGCCGGGCCAGCTATACCATCGCAGCTGCCCCAGAAGCGGGGGGTGAGGCCGGTGTAGGCGGCGTCGCGCAGCACTCGCCCCAGCTTGCCTTGCTTGATCTCAAAAGCCAGCTCGCAGCTAAAGTGAAAGTTGAGCCGCAGGTCGTCCAGGCTCCAGCTGCGGGGGGTGTCCATGAAGATCCCCTGGTCTACGCCGGCGATCAGGTCGCTCAGGGTGGCATCGCCTGGCTCTAAGTTAATGTTGGTCATGCGGATCAAGGGAGTGCGCCCCCAGCCAGCGGCGCGCATGGCGCCGCTGGGAGCCAGTCCCACCAGGGGAGCAGTCTCGCGGGAGGTTAAATAGCCCACAAACCGCCCGGCTTGCACCAGCGGCACCCGCTGGGCGGGGACGCCTTCGTCGTCGTAGCGGGACGACCCCATCCCGCCCCGCAGCGTGGCGTCGGCGGTGAGGTTCACCAGTTCTGAGCCGTAGCGCAGCCGGCCGAGCTGCTCTGGGGTCAAGAAGCTCCCGCCAGCGAAGCTGATCTCGCTGCCCAGGGCGCGGTCCAGCTCAGCCGGGTGGCCGCAGCTCTCGTGTACCTGCAGCGCTACCATGTTGGAGCCCAGCACCACGTCAGTGACGCCCTGGGGGCAGCGCTGAGCGCTCAGCAGCGCCACTGCCTCGCTGGCCAGCTGCGCTGCCCGGCTGCTCAAGTGGAGCTGGCGGATGAACTCAAACCCAGCCTGGGCCCGGTTCTGATACGAGCGGCGCTGGAAAGTATGACCTGTCACCGCCAGGGCCTCGGCACTGGCCCCCACTGTGGTCAGCGTCTGGCGGAGGCGCGACCCCTGGGTGCTGGCAAAGTACTTGTCTTCAAACGCCGCCTGGAGGCTGCACTCCGCCACCTTGATCTGGGGCTCGCGGCGCAGCTCTTGGTCTACTTCGGCTAAGAGCGCCAGTTTCTCCTCCAGGCTGATCTGGAGAGGGTTCTCATGAGCCGGGGAGATGTGATGCTCGTGAAAAGCCTCCACTGGCGCCAGCTCCACTCCCTGGCGGCGCAGCGGGGCGCTGGCTTTGGCCAGCTCAATGGCCCGCTTTACTGTCTGGTCCAGCTCTTCGGCTTGGCTAGAGCCGGCAAAACCCCAGGCGCCAGCTACCAGCACTCGCACCCCATAGCCCCAGTCGGCGCTTTGGCGCAGCTCTTCCCCGGCGCCGTTCTTGAGGCTCACGGTTTCCTGCCGCGACTCGATCACCCGCACGTCGGCGTAGCGCGCTCCTTGTCCCATTGCCCGGTCCAGGGCTTCCATGGCTAGCTTTCGCATGTGCCCTCCAAATGGCTATAGTAACGGCAGGGAGGAACCGTTCGCCATGGGCGGCTGAAACATGGGGAAGCGCCAGGGACAGGAGGGAAAACCCAAAGCTAGACGGGCGCAGCAGCGCCCGGCGCCAGAGGCTACAGTGGCGCCTCAGCAGCTCACGGCGCCGCAGGCCGCAGTGGACCTGGCTGGGGAGCTGCCCCTGTTGCCCCTGCAAAGTACCGTGGTCTTTCCCGGCACCCTCACCTCGCTGCAAGTGTGGCGGGATGGGGCTCTGCAGCTATTAGCCGAGTATCCTGCCGACGGCACCACGGTAGCGCTGGTGGTGCAGAAGGACCTGGAATCTTTGGACCCTGGCCCAGAGGACCTGTACCAGATCGGCGTGGCCGCTAAATTGGTGAACCGGCTGAACCTGCCAGGGAACAAGGTGCAAGTGTTCCTGCAGGGCGTGGCTCGCATCAAAATCGAGCGGGTGACGCAGGCGAAACCCTACTTTCAGGCAGTGGTGTCGCCCATTGTGGAGCCAGAGCCTCAGGGAGTGCGCATTAACGCCCTCATGGGCCAGACCTTTGCCCGCTTTGAGGAGATGGTGAACCTCTCCGACCGGCTGCCGCCGGAGCTTTTGAACCTATTGGCCATTAACCTGGAAGGCCCTGGGCGGCTGGCTGATCTCATTGCCTACTACCTGCAATTTGAAGTGGCCGAGAAGCAGCGCATCCTGGAGGCCATTGACCCACAGCAGCGCCTGGAGCTGGTGATGAATCTCCTGAACCGGGAGATCAAGCTCCTGCAGATCCAGTCGGACATTGAGCAAAAGACCAGCTTCGATTTAGAGAAGTCGCAGCGCGAGATGTACCTGCGGCAGCAATTGGAGGTGATCCGCCGCGAGCTGGGGGAGGAGGACCCCCGGGGCGGTGACCTGAGGCTGATCCAGGAGCGCTTGGCAGCCGTCGGCCTGCCTGAGTATGCCCACAAGGAGGCAGATGCTGAGCTGGCGCGCCTGGCGCTGCTTTCCCCGGCCAGCAGCGAGTATGGGGTGGTGCGCACCTATCTGGAGTGGCTCTATGAGCTGCCCTGGAACCAGCTCAGCGCCAGCACCGTGGACCTGGCCCACGCCAGGCAGGTGCTGGATAGCGAGCACGAGGGGCTGGAGCAGGTGAAGCAGCGCATCCTGGAATACTTGGCAGTGCTGAAGCTCAAGGCGGATTTGCGCGGGCCCATTCTCTGCCTGGCGGGGCCACCAGGGGTGGGGAAGACTTCTCTGGGCCGCTCCATCGCCAGAGCCCTGGGACGGCAGTTCGTGCGCTTATCAGTGGGCGGCGTGCGCGACGAAGCCGAGATCAGGGGCCATCGCCGCACCTATATTGGCGCCCTGCCGGGGCGAATCTTGCAGGAATTGCGCCGCGCCGGCACCAGAAACCCGGTGTTTATGATTGACGAGGTGGACAAGATCGGCGCTGGCGCCCAGGGCGACCCGGCGGCGGCGCTTTTGGAGGTCCTGGACCTGGAGCAGAACCGGGCCTTTTC
>JACQHA010000146.1 GCA_016199255.1 Deinococcus sp. | reverse complement strand
CCGCCGCGGTCAGGGCCAGGTGCCGGGCCTCCTGGAGCACCTCGGCCCCGCCAAAGAGCTCGGGCAGTGCTGCCGCCGCACGCGCCACCCGCCGGTCGCCCCGGGAAAGCACCAGCTTTTCCAGTGTCACCTGGTCCTTGCGGTGTACCAGGCCCCTGGCCTGCTCTAGCTCCTCCCCTACCAGGCCAGCTCCCTCTAGCACCGCCCGCACCAGGCCCGGATGCCCTAGCTCCAGCCGGAAATCCTTGAGGCCCATCACCTGCGCTGCCTCGGCTGCCAGCCGGATCACCTCGGCGTCAGCCAGAGCGGTAGAGGGGCCAATCAGCTCCAGGCCGCACTGGGTCGACTCCCGGCGCTGGGTCAGGTCCGAGGACTCACACCAGAGCTTGCCGTCATACTGCAGCCTGATGGGATAGGGGCCTTGGGGGTAGTGGGTGGCCACAATGCGGGCCACACTCTGGGTATAGTCGGAGCGCAGTGCCAGCACCTGGCTGCGGTCAATCAGCAGCACCTGCCCCGCCGGGCCACTGGCGCCAGCAAACTCCAAGGCTGCTGGCTGCACTGGCAAATAGCCCCAGGCAGCAAAGAGCTGTTGGAGCGCCCCCACCAGCCGGCGGCGCTCCAACAGCTCCCCCGGCAGGAGGTCAGGAATGCCTGCCGGGTTCCGCATCGCTAGTTCAGCCGGGTAATCCGGCCCTCCACTAGAGGTATGGCCGCCCCGGCCCGGATCGCATCGGCCAGAATGTCCGCCAAGAGCTGCTGGCTGTTATAGAGGTTCTGGCCCTCGGTGAACACCTGGTAGCCATCGCCGCCGCCGGCCAGGAAGTCATTGGTGGCAATGGTGTAGATCCGCTCATCATCCAGTGGCTGGCCACCAACCAGCACCTCAACCACCCGGCTCCCTGGTGACTGGGAAGCATCCCAGGTGAACCGCAGCCCGGAGACCTGCAGGAACCGGCCGGCAGTGTTCTCCACCTGGCTCACGGCGTTCTCCAGCGCAGCGCGCACCTGGGTGCCAGTGAGCTCGAACGTCACCAGAGTGTTCCCAAAAGGCAGTACCTTGATGATCTGGTCCAGGGTCACCTCGCCGGCAGGGATGGAAGCCCTGATGCCCCCACCATTGGCAAAGCCAATGTCGGCGCCAGTGAGCTGGCGCTGCAGGTCAGCAATGAGATCCCCCAGGTTGGTCTCGGTGGTGCGGACGTTATTCCGCTCCCCGTCCAGGTTCACGTCCACCCGACCTACCACCTGGCTGAGGGCCACACTGAGCTGCGCCACAAAGGGATCAAGCACTGCCGCCACCGCCGGGTCAGGTGCCAGTCCAGGGCGGGGGTTCCCCATGTTGTCCACCCCCTCCTGGACAATGGCCACATTCTGCTGGGTAGCGGACACCATCTGCCCATCGACCACCGTCAGGTCCAGCCGGCCCACGCCAAAGCCCAGGCGGGGCGCGCGCACAAAGATGCCATCAGGGTCGGCCACCGTCACCGGGTCGCTACCAGCAGCATTATCGGCTGGCACCGCGCCAGGTGCCGTCCCCCGCTGCACCAGGCCGGCAAAGCCATTGACGTGCCCGCCGATCACCACATCCACACACGAGGCCTCGTCCAGCAGCCGCACATCGTCATCGTTGTCCTGGTGGGTGAGCGCAATCACCAGGTCAAACTGCCCCCGGGAGGTAGCTTGACAAATAGCACTGGTCACCTGGGCACCATCCAGGAACAGCAGCTCTGGATCTGGGCTGGAGATTTCTGGGGCATCGGTGTTGATGATCCCGAACACCAGAATCTTCAGGCCAGAGCGCTCTAGCACCACCGAGCCCGGGTCAAAGCCAGTGGCACCTACAATGTTGGCAGCCATCATCGGGAAGTTGGCCAGGGCCATGAGTTCCAGGGTGCGGCTATTGCCAAAGTCGAATTCGTGGTTGCCCAGGGACATAGCGTCATAGCCCATGGCGTTCATGGCCAGCACGTCTGGCTCACCTCTGAACACGGTGGAGAGGGGGGTGCCCACCAGCAGGTCGCCAGAATCCAGGAGCAGTACCTGGTCAGCCCCTACCTCGGCGCGCACCTGGTTGACATAAGTGGCCCGCGCCGCAAACCCGCCCCGGCCGTTACTATCGGGCGTGGCCTGGCCATGGTGCTCACTGGTGTACAGGATGGCCAAACTAGTGCCACCTTGGGACAGTGCGCCACCCAAGAGAGCCAAAATAAGCGCCACTGCCAAGGGTAACCTGATGTTTCTCATAACGAACCTCCTCCTCTGGGTTAAACCCTAGGGCATTATAGCCCGCTCTGGCGCTGGAAACGTTGGGAGCGTCTAGTTGATCACCATGGCAAACCGGCGGCGGTGCACCCAGGCGGCCACACCAATCATGCCGATCTTCACAATAATGGACGAGCCGCCGTAACTGATCAAGGGGAGCTGCACCCCTACCACCGGCGCCAGGCCCATGGTCATCGCAATATTCACCCCTGCCTGGAACCCCATAGTGACCAGCACCCCTGCCACCACTAGCTGGTCCATGCCCCGGGGCAACTCACTGATCATGACCACCAGCCGGGCAAACAGCACCAAAAAGAGCAGCATCATAAAGGCTGCCCCAATCAGGCCGTGCTCCTCAGCCCACACGGCAAAGGGGAAATCGGTCCACTTGGCGGGCAAGAAGTCCAAGGTGTTCTGGGTCCCCTGGCCATGGCCTTTGCCAAACACCCCGCCCGAACCTACGGCAATCATGGACTGGATAGTCTGGTAGCCCCGGCCGCGCGGGTCAGACGCCGGATCGAAGAAAGTATGGAAGCGGTCCCGCTGGTAGGGTGAGAGCTGGGGCCATACCACCAGTGGCAGGACCACCCCCGCCAGCACCACCAGGAGAATGATGTGCCACCAGGGCATACCCCGCACAAAAAACATGCCCAGCACAGTGACACTCAAGACAATGGCCGTGCCCAGGTCAGGTTCAATGGCCACCAGGCCAATGAGCGGCGCGCTGAGCAGCAGTGGCAACAGGTAGTCTGCCAGGCTTTCCAGGCGGCGGCCACCGAGCACCTTGGCTAGTGCCAGCACCAAAGCCAGCTTGGCGATTTCTGAAGGTTGCAGCCGGAAGCCAAAAGGGAGCGGTAACCAGCGCACTGCCCCCCCGCCCGCTACCCCAATGAACTCCACCAGCACCAAAAGGAACAGCGCCACCCCATACAGCGGCCACACCAACGCGTCCAGGAGCTCGCGGCGCAGCCCCAGCAGCAAGGTGCTACCAGCGACGCCCAGGGCAATGAAGATTAGCTGCTGTGGCACCCGTTCTGGACTGGTGCTGCTTAACAGGTACACCCCCAGCGCTAGCAGCGCCAGGGTCACCAACACCAGCCCGACATCGAGTCCACGTAGCATCCGATGCCCTGGGCAGAGCCTAGAACCCTAGTAAGACGGCCCGAAGGGGATGTCTACGGTGAGCACCACCTTGTCGCCGCGCTCGTCCACCTGGGTGGTCAGGCGCTTTGGGTCAGCAGGGAAGTAGCGCTTCACTACCTCCACCAAATCGGCCCGCAGGCGCTCCATGAGCCCTGGGGACATTTTGGCCCGGTCATAGGTCAGGACGAACTTGAGGCGGTCCCGGACCTTCTGGGCCGAGTTATTGCGCCGCCAGAAGAGCATCATTAGGCCCCCCGGATGAACCGCCGGAAGCGGTCCAAGAAGCCATGGTGGTTCTTCAGGGGCATCATGGGCACCGCCTCACCCCTAATGCGCCGGGCCACGTTCAGAAACGCCAGACCGGCAGCACTCCCGTTGCGCAGCACTACTGGTACGCCCTCATTGGTGGAGATGAGGATGTTCTCGTCTTCGGGAATGACGCCGATGAGATCAATAGCCAAGATCTCCAGCACGTCCTCCACCGCCAGCATGTCCCCTCTGGCCACCATGTCCGGCCGGAGCCGGTTCACCAGCAGGCTGGACCGGATCTCCCGCGCTTCCAGAAGGCCAATGACCCGGTCGGCATCGCGCACGCTGGAGACCTCGGGGTTGGCCACCACAATGGCGGCCTGGGCGCCAGCCGCCGCGGTTTTAAAGCCCTGTTCGATCCCCGCCGGGCAGTCAATCAGCACCCGGTCAAACTCGGCGCTTAGGTCCCGCACCACCACCTTCATGGCCTCCGGACTCACGGCGCTTTTGTCCCTGGTCTGGCTGGCCGCGAGCAGATAGAGCTCAGTGACCCGCTTGTCCCGGATCAAGGCCTGGCGCAAGCGACAGCGGGCCTCAATGACGTCCACCAGGTCGTACACCACCCGGCCTTCGAGGCCCATGATCACATCCAGGTTGCGCAGCCCCACGTCGGTGTCCACCACCACCACCCGCTCGCCCAGCGTGGCCAGCGCCACGCCAATATTGGCGGTAGTGGTGGTCTTCCCCACACCCCCCTTGCCAGAGGTGATGACTATCGCCTTCGCATCCATAACTCCCCCTACCGGTGGCTGGTCCCCCTATAACTCAGCCCTGGGACATGCTGTTCCGCCGCATCACCAACCGACGGCACATCGCGTCCTCCAGGCTGCCGCACTGGCACAGGGCCAGTATGTGAAGCGCAGCTGACAGTCGGCTGACAAGGGCCCAGACGTGCTATGATGCCTCCAGGAGTGGGGCACGCGGCTGCAGTGGAAACGCTGAGGAAAGTCCGAGCT